>CALSAT010000074.1:0-11870 GCA_943372905.1 Bacteroides fragilis
AAAATGGGAACATGATTTTTCACCCATTGATGATGGACTGGATTGCGAAGTAAGTAATTACTACAGCAAAGCTTACCTGCGCCACCTGATGAAAGCAAAAGAATTCCTGGGATACACTATTGCCAGTGTTCATAACCTTGCTTTTTACCTCTGGCTGGTAACAGAAGCCCGGAAGCATATTCAACAGGGAGATTTTAGCCAATGGAAGAATGAAATGACTGTTCGGCTGAAGCAAAAACTGTAAGTCACCGCTTTCACAACTCTCCAACAGTTTTTCAATTACTTTTGAGCCCAATGCAGAAACTTGACTGGTACATACTGAAGAAATTTCTGGTCACTTTTATCTTTTGCCTGTTGCTCTTTACCGTTATTGCGGTGGCGGTGGACAGCAGCGAAAAAGCAGATGATTTTGTAAAAGCCAATCTTAGTACCAGTGGTATTATTAATGAGTACTACCTCGGTTTTGTGCCCTGGATATGGAGTCTGCTGTTTCCCCTCTTTGTTTTTATTGCCGTCATCTTTTTTACCAGCCGGATGGCCACCCGTTCAGAGATCATAGCCATACTCGCCAGTGGTACCAGCTACAACCGTTTCCTGCGTCCCTTTTTTATCGGTGGGCTATTACTGGCCGGCCTGCTATGGGTAGGCAGCCGCTATTGGATACCCAAGGCGAATGTGATCAAAAGTAATTTCCAGACCAGGTATATGGACAAGAACGACCCGAACAAGAGCGGAACGTTCAGCAGCTGCCGTACCTGTTTTTACATGCGCCTCGATACCAATACTTTCATGGGTATAAGGGATTTTGATACGAGCAATAAAACAGCCCGTGGTTTTTTTATGGAAAAGGTAAAAGGGAATAAAGTAATATTCAACCTGCGGGCAGAGACCATGAAATGGGATACGGCCACCAAAAAATGGTTGCTCACCAATGCAGCCGAACGCTATGTGGACAGCCTGGGCGAAAGAATGACACATCATCCCACCCTGTTGATGGCCCTGAACGTAAAGCCGATCGATTTTCGGCGTGATTATTACCTGAAAGACAAACTCACTACTCCCGAACTGGTTGCCTACATAGAGCAAGAGGAAGACCGGGGAACCGAGGGGCTGAGTACCTACAAAGTAGAACGATACAGGCGAACGGCCACCCCTGCTGCTGTATTACTGCTTACTTTTATCGGTGCTGTTATCGCCAGCAGGCGTACCAGGGGCGGAAGCGGCGTACACCTGGCCCTGGGTATTACCATTGCGGCCATGTTCATTATATCAGACCGGTTTTCTACCGTTTTTGCCACCAAAGGGAACTTTCCCCCCATGCTGGCAGCCTGGTTGCCCAATATTGTATTTACATTAGTAGCCCTTCATTTGTACCGCAAAACGCCTAAATAAACAGTGCTGCTTTATCCGCTTCCCGAAGAATTATAATGACAACATTTCCCGTTGCCGCAAGCAAACTTTCGTTATTATTAATTGTTACAGCAGAGGGCTTTGCTTAATTTTGACTATCACAAAAAAGTTGTTCCATTTCCCCCAAAATAAGGCACTATGGGTATCATCAAAGACAGGTTTAAGGCAAAAGCAGACGCACAAAATGCGGAAATAAAGACCATGTTGAAAGAGCATGGTAATAAAGTAATTGGCGAAGTACAACTATCCCAGATATACCAGGGTATGCGGGGTATTACAGGGTTGGTAACGGAAACCTCTCTGCTGGATGCACAGGAAGGCATTCGGTTTCGTGGTTATTCCATCCCCCAGTTAAGGGAAAAACTGACCAAGGCACCCGGAGGTTCAGAACCTTTGCCAGAAGGTTTATTTTATCTGATGCTGGTGGGAGAACTGCCCACAGATGATGATGTGCATCATATTACTTCCGTTTGGCAGCGCCGCAGCCATGTTCCCAATCATGTATTTTCAACCATCGAAGCCTTGCCGCTGAATACTCACCCGATGACACAGTTCGTGGTGGCAGTAATGGCCTTGCAAACAGAAAGCCAGTTTGCCAAGAAATATGCCGCCGGACTGAATAAGAAAGACTACTGGGAGGCTGTGTTTGATGATACTATGGACCTTATTGCCCGCCTGCCCAGGGTGGCCGCTTATATTTATCGCCGTAAGTATAAATTCGGAGAGCATATTCAGCCTAATGGTCTGCTGGACTGGGCCGGCAACTTTGCTCACATGATGGGCTATGAAGATGAAAGCTTCAAAGAACTGATGCGCCTGTACATGACCATTCATGCCGACCATGAAGGCGGTAACGTGTCTGCGCATGCTACACACCTTGTAGGGTCAGCTTTAAGTGACCCCTATTTAAGTTATGCCGCTGGTATGAATGGCCTGGCTGGCCCATTGCATGGCTTGGCCAACCAGGAAGTGATCAAATGGATATTTGAGCTGCAGGAAGAATTGAAAACAGAACTGCCAACCAAGGAGCAGATAGCAGAATACGTAAAGAAAACATTAAGTGAAGGGAAAGTGGTACCGGGCTATGGTCATGCAGTGCTGCGCAAAACAGATCCCCGCTTTGAAGCACAGATGGAATTTGGTAAAAAACACATGCCGGATGATCCATTGGTACAAACAGTATGGAATGTATATGAGACCGTACCGCCAATATTGCAATCACTGGGAAAAATTAAGAACCCCTGGCCAAATGTGGATGCGCATAGCGGTGCTCTGCTTGTTCATTATGGTATGAAGGAGTATGAGTTTTACACCGTACTGTTTGCAGTGAGCCGTGCATTGGGTGTGCTGGCCAGTCTTTGCTGGGACAGGGCCCTTGGCTTCCCGTTGGAACGACCCAAATCCGTGACGACCGATCTCGTTAACCTATGGCTGGAGGGAAAGGATAATATCTGGGGAGAATAGGATTCCGCTGATGTTACATAACTGAGAAATGATAGTTTAAAAACTCCTCCGGTAATTGGGGGAGTTTTTTATTGACTGAATCAGTGCTAAAACATTCCTTGTATCAGTTTCTATCGTTCCATAATCTTTTGCTTCCATTAGTTTCTTACTGATGAGTTTGCCGCCCACCCCAACTGCACAAACTCCCGCCCTGAACCAGCTTTCAATATTTTCTTTCGTCGTATCTACTCCACCGGTAGGCATAAACAGCAGCTTGGGGAAAATGTCTTTTATTCCGCTTAAAAACTCCGGCCCCAGCATATTACCGGGAAACATTTTTATGAATTTGATTCCTGCGTTCTCCGCTGCAATGATCTCTGTCGGGGTCATACAACCAGGGGCATAAAAAATATCATTCGCTATACAATGAGCGGCCACATCAGGTACAAAGCCCGGGCCTACCAGGAAATCGGCACCGGCAGCAAGATAGCCCGTAACCTCCTGCAGATTCTTTATGGTACCCACCCCGAGCAACAACCCGGGCATTTCAGCATTGCGCAAGGCTACCATCTGTTTAAAGTTGGCCAATGCAGCTTCACCGCGGTTAGTATACTCCACCGCTTTGATCCCGGCTTTATATATGGCTTTCAATACGTTCAGGCTTACCTCTTCGCTGGAATTGAAATACAAAGGCAGCATTCCCTGTGCTGTAATAATATCAGTTACTTGTTGTGTGTTGTTCATGTATTTTTTTTACCGCTTAACGTATACAGAAGTACTGATTTTTTTCTGGTATGTCTAAGAGGGTTAAAATTTATATTTTTATCCCTGCTTCTCCAATCATCGGCACAGGCACCTATATCTGCGATGCACTTTCGCCCGGCTTCCGGGTGATGTTTTCTGTTCCGTTTACACAAATCGGGATGAAAATATCCTGGCTGTGGCATCAAGCTTTACAAGAGAAGCCGCTGCGACAAGGTCTGCCTGATTGGAAAAATACGCCAAAAGCTCTTTTACAGCAAGACATTTTGTTTTGGAGCAGACAGGTTCACACTCTATATTTGCACTCCCCAAAAGGGGGTTTAGCTCAGTTGGCTAGAGCGCTTGCATGGCATGCAAGAGGTCACCGGTTCGACTCCGGTAACCTCCACACAAGGCCCGCTTAAAAAAGCGGGCTTTTTATTTGACAGATTGATGTGCTCAGTTGGCTAGAGCGTTTGCTTGTCCCGATAGTCATCGGGAAAGAGGTCATCCCGATTGCCATCGGGGTAACCTCCACATAAGGCCCGCTTTAAAAAGCAGGTTTTTTATTTGACAGATTGATTAGCTCAGTTGACTAGAGCGTTTGCTTGTCCCGATAGTCATCCTATCGTTTGGACACAAATAATACAGGCACACGGATGACCACGGTTTCGACGGATAAAAAACGGATTAATACTGCTTTGCAGTATTAGGATTTACAAAACCTTCTTTATTTTAGAAGCGTTTAAGGGTTATTAAACGTGTTTATTCCGCCTCTGGCGGAATAAAAAATCCGTGGACATCCGTCTAAGCCGTGTCATCTCCCGTTTAGACGGGACAAGTTGTGTGCTAAATTTTATAAATAAAGAGATGTCCATACGATAGGATTGTCATCGGGATAACCTCCACCAAGCCCGCTTTAAAAAGCGGGTTTTTTTATGGAATGAATGATCGCCAGGTTGGGCAGAGTGCTTGTTTGTACGCCAACAATGGTTGATGTTCACATGACATACAGGATTATCCGGTACAAGACATGCCTATTTATGTATTTCAATATGGCCTATTTCTATTGTCATAAATGTTTACCACCTATTGCAGCGATCTTCATTGTTTATGCAGGTTGATACAAGTCGCCGGGTTGTTGATCCGGGTGGTTGGAAAAAGGGGAGAGGTCGTTCGCAGGGCCGAAGTTGCCATCTGCGAAATGTTAGCAGAGGTTTGCGACGGCTGTCCATTTCATTGCCTGGTTGCTCTTGTTTTATGAAGGGGAAACCCGGTGGTCTGCCGCGGTACACCTGCTCTTTGCGCTGGCAGGGTTGCGGGCTGCAAAAGGGGAGTTTGGCTGTGCATTTTAACAGTTGTGTTCTGCGGGAAAATTCATGTCGTTTGCAGGGCCGTTCCTGTCTACTGCAGCGAGATACTTGTGCCACTGCACGACATTCCCGGTGCACTGCACGACATTCCAAATGCACTGCACGACATTCCGATGCCACTGCACGACATTCCCGGCGCACTGCACGACATTCCAAATGCACTGCAAGACATTCCGATGGCACTGCACGACATTTCCAATGCACTGCATGACATTCCAATTGCACTGCACGACATTCCGATGGCACTGCACGACATTCCCAATGCACTGCACGACATTTCCAATGCACTGCACGACATTCCCGATGCACTGCACGACATTCCGATGCCACTGCACGACATTCCCAATGCACTGCACGACATTCCCGATCTATTGTTTTCTTTATAACGGCCTTATTTTCAATTTCTTGGCAGGATTTTACTGATTTTTTGGTGATGGCGGCAACGCTGGAATTTATGCTAAGAAGGGGCTGATTTAATGCGCTAAAACGGGTGCTTTTACCGGCCAAATGTTAAAGTTTTATTCCCCTTATTTACCCGTGTATCCGGCGCCTCAGCGAGGCGTTCTGTTAGTAGAAAAGCAGGATTCACCTATACAAGTCCCTTGGGGGCGTCATATTAGTATGATGCTAACCCGTGGTAGTTATTTTCAGGCTGAAAATAGAGATCGTAAGCCCGGCGATATAGCAAGTGAGGCCAAGCAGTGCAACGGGTTCTTCAAAAATACCGGGGTCAAAAAAAAGGGCTGTTACCAGGATTCCAGTCAAAGCCAGTGTGTAGATATTGGCCCTTATCGACCTGGCCGGGGTACCTTTCTCTGCCAGTTTTCTAATGAAAAAATAGCAAAGAAAAAGAGTAGGCCAGGAGAATACGCCTGCAAACAGCGCCAGGGCCATCAGCGCAGGAACCAGT
Source organism: Bacteroides fragilis (assembly GCA_943372905.1). Taxonomy (GTDB): domain Bacteria; phylum Bacteroidota; class Bacteroidia; order Chitinophagales; family Chitinophagaceae; genus JJ008. Next base: position 5,878 of record CALSAT010000074.1, read on the forward strand.
TCGCCCGGCTCCTTGACAATAAAACTGGAGATCAGAAAGAATAAAAAAAGCACCGACCCGATCAATATACTTAACCCCCATACATTGAACAGGTATGATTTATTTATGGGTGTTTTATTGTTGTTGTCCATAATAAATGCCCGGTGCAGTGCCGGAATTAATTATTGTTCAGCATGAGCTGAACTGTAAGTTACAAAGTTGAAGATTTATTCTGTTGCTTATCGTGTTCAATCAATCAACCGGGAACCCACTGTTAGCTGCGGCAAATCTTCATGGCGTGGACGGATATATTGTCCAACCACTGCCCGTATCTGCATAGCCTTCTTTAATCCAATCTTCAGCTTTGAAGAAATCGTTTCCAATTTTTCGCTGAATTGTTAAATCAATATGATCATTGAATAAAGCATGAAAAATAGCATCGAGATTTTCGTCTGAATAGCGAACGTTCAGGCCATCGATTGTTTGATGACAGATCTGGAATGGTACAAACCGAAAGCCTTTGAAGCGATCTTCAATTTTGTTACACAAAAGCATAAAAATATCTGCAAACTCATTTTCCGGAGATACTACTATATGGTTTGTGCTTCTGTAATTTTTATCTTCTTTAAATTTGACAGTATTGTTGTCCTGTCCAACAATTGTGTAAAATGGTCCAACGAGGCTAACAAAGAAATGTAATTCTTTAGTCCGTGTTAAATTGTCAATAAGCGTGGTGTCAAGCAAAACATATGAACTGAATGAAGGAGCTTGGCCATAAGTTGTTCCAATTACTTCTTTACCTGTTTCTTTTTCTATGTCCTTTGTAAAATTGCCCCATCGTTCCATAAAATGATTGTCATCATGTATATTGTCAATCACGATCTCTTCAAGTTCTTTAAGACCAGGGTAAGAAAAATAGATTTTACCCTCGTCCTTCTTCACGCCGATCGGGTAAAAACGTTTTATCGAATCATAGATCTTTCCAAAGTCAAACTTGTCAGAATTAAAGTTCAGCATTCAATTGTAGGTTTTGTATCGAAGCTAACGGGCAGGTACTGTCGATGGGGATATTAATTCATCCGCCGGAGCCTGCCTATTGATAAAGGTAAATAGTAAGAACTAAAGTTGGGCGACATCGGCCCAGCCCCGCTATTGGATGCCATCATACAGTAAGCTGTCTCTTATTTGCTTTGTCATAAAGGGATGTCTCGTTAAAATTACCATCAGCGGGCGATACCTATTGGGGAAAATTAGAACCCTTCAACCCGCTTTACATAGGAACCCAATGTTAGCGGACATCAGTTTCACCAATTAATATATCTCTTATTGCTGGAAATAATGATGATTTTATCTTATCTAACACCTCTTGTCCTGTCAACCAGTTAACTTCACTAATTTCGTCATTGTCGCCTATTTTAATATCACCTTTTTCATACTCACATAACCAATAATCGATAGCTTTACCAGTGTCAGGATGAATCCTAGAGCCAATCTTTGTTATTGGCTTTGGGGTAATTCCAGTTTCTTGTTCACATTCGAAAACTATAGCATCTTCAATCTTGTAATATGATTTAAGCCTTTTGGCTGGGAAGCCCCATTCAAAGAGACCTTCCTTACGCCTCCTTCTAGTTAATAGAAATTTCTTAGTTTGGGGATTTACAACGATTGCAACTGCAATTTTATCTTTTTGGATTTGTTCTGCCTCTTCTTCCCGAATTAATAGAGTCCTAATCCAAGAATTAATAAGGTCTTTTACTTCAAGTTCTTTGTCGTATAGTTTATGAAGTCTAGAAATTAAATCAAATGGTTTTCTGTCCTTTATCCTATCGTTGATTAAAATTAAGCATTCCTTATTTTGGTAGTGCATAATTCCAAGTTCGTATGCCACATTTGGATTGAAGCTCTCTCTCTCCTCTGGATCATCGAAGATGGCTATTCCATGCTTGCAACAATAAATTACTGCTAAAGGGTTAATTACATCATCATTAGTTAATACCCAATTTTCGTCATTTGCAAGAACGGCATTGAATCCTATCGAGTGTAACAACTCCTTAATATACTGTCTTAGATGTTCGTTTGATTTTCGATATTTTATCATTATAAACACATTGCGAGAGAAATTTGTCATAGATAATTTTCGCTCGATATTTTCTATATACGGTAAGAGAGGACGTATTACCTCATATTTTTCTCTATGGTCAACGTGTATATATTTATCTGTGTTCATTGTAAGTATCCGCTAAGGTCAGTTTGTGAAAAAACCTCCGCCGTCCTATAAATATACACACTATATGAATGAAGGCAAACAGGCGCTGATAGCAGTCTGTAACAAGCTTTTAAAACAGGTGTTTGCCGTAGTGAAAAGCAACAGCCTGTATCAACCAAATTACTGTTCTACTAAACCTTAAAGAACCTACTTTTTATTTGTTTTTTTACACACATGTTAGCAGCTATTCTTTTCTTCTTTCGTTGAGTTGTCATTCCGCTTTTGGTTTGAGGTCGGTTGGGATTTGTTGCAAATATTCTTGATAAGTAAGCTGTGTAACACCTTTCGGAATGTATGTGGCTTTATATTTTTCAATTAAATCTGTCTTTGGTTTGTACGGGTCAATTACAATCATTTGTTTGCCTCTTGATAGATAATATTTTTCAAGGTATTCATTAACTCCGCTGTCTTGAAAGCCGTAACCAATAACAACTAATAATTCAGATGCAGATAGATTTTTTTCAAAATGTCCGAATAGGTTTTTATAGTAAGGGTCGCCTGTGTAAAATCTTGTCTTGTTAGTAGTGCCACTTAAAAAATCAGGAGCAACTTCGTCCCACAAGTGTTCAAACTTCGGCTCGGCTGTTTTACTGTCTTTAACTTCCATTACAAATTGTGAAACGGCATAGTTGTCTTTTAATCTTATTCGTTGTTGGTCTGGCTGCGGTGTGTAAACAATTGTGTTGAATACGCTGCCGTGTAGTTTGAATAAGCAAAGTGCTTTGTCAAACTTATCAATAAACTGTTCAAGTTTAACATAGTAACTCTTTGTAACTTTTATGTCTGTATTGGGATTGAAGTCGTATGAAACCATTCCGTAAAATGGCGAACCTTCAAGTTTGTAACCGTCCGCAAAATGTTGCCACAAATCAACATGATGATGTCCGATGAAGTCAAAAAATAAATCGTGATTGAGAGTGTGAACTTTGATGTCACTTGTTTTAAGCAACTCTCTCAAGAAACCAATGAAGGGATCGTAATACGGATAGTTCATGTAACTAACGTCTTCAAAGTATCTTGGTTTATGTAGTTGAGAAGCTAAGAGTTGATTATAACTTCTATTAAAATCAGAAATTCTGTTGTAGCAATCTCTGTGGTCGTCTGAACCTTTGAAATGTTTTTCGTTAAAGCGTTTGTAGAAACCTTCTATAACCTCAATGTTCTCCTTGTTGTTTAGATAGCCAGAATAAAAGTCGTAGAATGTTTCATAGTGAAATGTCGAACCATCCTTTAGAATTTCAGCGTTATAAAATTCAAGGAACTCTTGCATGAAAATTCTTTCGTCCCACCTACTCCAGCGATTTGGGTCGTCTTGTCCGTTTAAGAATATTGCTCGTTGGTCTGTATGAATTAGAATTTCACTTTCGTCAATTTTAGAAAGTCGTTGGTTAAGTTCTCTAACACCTGGAAGTCCCTCAGGAATTGAAAACCCTGAACCTAATAAAATTGATATTGTCGGTTTCATTTCTGTTTGTTACTTGGTGGTTGCACTGTCGTTATAAAATAGCCACCAACTCGTGTATTTGCACTACTTTTTAAAGGTATAAATGTATCATTTACCTGATCATCACTCACTAACCTACATCAATCACTCGATCCCTGCAATACTAAAAACAGGGTATTTATTCCGGGGCGTTGGCTGGAGGGGGAACAGAGGGGCAGGGTGGGTGTGCAGCGGCTGCCGCCTGCCGAGGATTGGGTGATACCAAAATTTTGTGGGCGGTTCCAAATAAATTGATAATGAGATGGCGGTGGCTGGGGGTGGTGGCTGGGCTGGGGTTTCTACTACCTTGCGAGGCTTTTTTTGAACCAGATAGGAGGATAGAAAGATGGGTTTTCACATAGAGTTCCTATCCCCGGGGGCCATTTTGATGCTTTATGCGCAAACATAGATGGGGTTTTCGCATTATATGTTGGCGTTTGCGAATGGATTCTTGTGTTCTGCGGACTGTATCGCAGCTTCTGTGCACCGGTTTCTACCTTCTGCGGACAGATTTCCTGGCTTTGCGCATGGATTCTTGTCTTCTGCAAACGGTTTTTATGGTTCTGCGCAAACTTTATTATGCTCTGCGGACGGGTTTTTGGATTCTGCGCAGCGGTTTTCCGGCCCTGCGGACTGCTAAAATGGTCCGGTGAAGGGCTTATTTGGCATTGCGAAGGGAGAATTCGCTTAAAAAACCGATTCCTTAATGCCCGGACCACATTATTTGTTAAAAAATATTTAAACGAATTTGTAGTTTTATTGTCATAGCTCATTCCCGACTAAAACCATTACTATGGACAGACGAGATTTTTTGACTGCACGCCGGAAAAAACAACCGGTGAAAAATGAAGGTGCCTCCCTGAAGACCTTCCGCACCACTTCCGGCATCAATACTTATACGGGCCCCTGGACAGAACAGGAGATCGTTCACCTGCTGAAAAGGACCATGTTTGGTGCCAAAAAGGCCGACATCACTTACTTTAAGACCCGTACCATGGACCAGGCGGTGGATGAGTTACTGACGCCCAGCGCCCCGCCTCCGCCGGTACCGGTAAAAGAATACATTACTTCTACCAATGCCACCACCCCGGATGGAAACATTCTCCAGGGCACCACCTGGATCAATGATATTAATAGTGATGGCACCGTGCAATCGCAGCGGCGGGCCTCCTATAAAAAATGGTGGACCGGGGTGCTGATCAACCAGGACCGCAGCATCCGGGAAAAACTAAACATGTTCTGGATCGATCATTTTGGTAATGAGGCATCCGATCTTGGTAATGCCAATTGGGTGTATAAACAGCATACTCTCATCCGCCAGTATGGATTGGGTAATTATAAAAACCTGGTGCGGGATATTACCAAAGACGTAGCCATGCTCCGCTACCTGAATGGTTACCTGAACCAGGCGGCGGCTCCCGATGAAAACTATGCCAGGGAACTGATGGAATTATTTACTTTGGGTAAAGGACCCGGTTCTCAATACACTGAGGCAGATGTAAAAGAAGCTGCCAAAGTGCTTACCGGCTGGCAGATCAATGGTACCACCTATACCGCAGTGTTTAATTCAAACCGGCACAGCACAGTCAATAAAACTTTTTCATCTTTCTTTAATAATACCGTCATTACCGGACGCACCGGCGCCACCGCCGGAGACCTGGAGCTGAATGACCTGCTCTCTATGATCTTTCAGCAACAGGAAGTAGCCAAATTCCTGGTGAGAAAGATATACCGCTGGTTTGTGTATTATGCTATTGATGCCAGTGCCGAAGCTAATGTGATAGAGCCGCTGGCTGCTATCTTCAGAAATAATAATTATGAGATAAAACCGGTGCTTGCGGCTTTATTTAAAAGCGAGCATTTCTTCGATATGCTGAACCGGGGCTGCCTGATCAAAACACCGGCCGACCAGGTAGTGGGATCGCTCCGGGAAATGAATGTAGCCTTCCGCCCGGATACGGATTGGGATACGAACTACGGACTTTGGAATACATTTTATAGCTGGATGGTGAACATGGGACAAAACCTGCACGACCCGCCTAATGTATCCGGCATGCCGGCCTATTACCAGGAGCCATCTTTTCATGAAATATGGATCAACTCCGATTCATTGCCTAAGCGGAACCAGTTTACTGACACTATGATCAGTAACGGCTATGTCCGTAACGGTTTCAGGGTACAGTTCAATTGTGTGGCCTTTGCACAAACACTTACGAATCCCGGCAATCCTAATGACCTGATCGATGAGGCCTTACAGGTGTTCTT
>CALSAT010000075.1:0-11827 GCA_943372905.1 Bacteroides fragilis
ATGATTCGCCCCGCAGCTTTTGGTTTCAATGAAGAAACGGCAGCCAATAATTATTTTCAGTCCAATCCTGGCATCAGCAAAGAATTGCTACAGCAAAAAGCAACAGCAGAGTTTGACAATATGGTACAAGTATTGCGCAGCCACGATATTAATGTACTGGTGATCGACGACAACAAAGAACCACCCAAGCCCGATGCATTGTTTCCCAATAACTGGCTCAGCACCTCACCTGAAGGAAGATTGTTTGTGTACCCGATGTATGCACCCAACCGACGGTCAGAAAAGCGGGACGAAATATTGGCACAATTGTCCAATGATTTTATAGTAAAAGATGTGCAGGACTGGAGTGAATATGAAGCGGAAGGAAGGTTTTTAGAAGGTACCGGTAGTATGGTGATAGATCATGACCATAAAATGATCTATGCCTGTATGTCCGAACGGACAAGCCTTTCTGTATTGGAAAAATATGCGGCAGCCAACGGGTTCCAGGCAATTGTTTTTTTGGCAACAGATAAAAACGGGATGCCTGTCTATCACACCAATGTGATGATGGCACTGGGTGATAGTTTTTGTGTACTTTGCGAAGATGCCATAGAAGAAGAATGGGAACTGATAGCCATCCGGCAACTGTTAGAGTCAACCAATCATATAATTGTTCCGATTAGCCGGGAGCAAATGCACTGCTTTGCCGGTAATATGCTGCAGGTGAAGAATAATGAGGGTAAAAATTTTTTGATACTAAGCCAGGAAGCGCATGATTCACTAAGAAAAGAGCAAAGGGAAATGCTGGAAGCCTATTCCACGCTGCTGCCTATTGCCGTACCAACTATTGAACAAGTAGAAGGTGGCAGTGTAAGGTGTATGATGGCGGAGATATTTTTGGAGAGAAAGAGTTAGAGTTTTACAAGGATTGCTTTTTCTCCTTTATTGTTTATACGGCCAATTGGATCTTTAAAGGAGCTAAGATTAAAATTAAATAATAGCGTTTGAAATTCTTCGAGGGCATCTTCCCTCACACTCACCAGCAATCCACCATTCGTCTGCGGATCTGGTAATAGTGTAAACGCCTCCATCACATTCACTCCTTTTTCAAACTTTACTTTATCGCTGTAAGCATTCCAGTTGCGGGTGGTGGCATCGGGGAAGATGCGCTGGCTGATATAATCTGTTACTCCCGCCGCTTTTGGAATCTTCTCATAATAAATCTCAGCACTCAGCCCGCTGCCTTCCGCCATTTCTATTAAATGTCCCAGCAAGCCGAAGCCGGTTACATCTGTCATGGCGTTTACGCCATTTATCTTACCCAGTTCTTCGCCAATTTTATTCAGCGTTGTCATTTGTTCAATCATGATGGGCAAATGTTCCTCTTTCAGCAGGCCTCTTTTTTGTGCCGTAGATAAAACACCAACTCCCAACGGTTTGGTCAGAAATAAAAGATCGCCTTCCTGTGCAGTATTGTTCCTCTTTAGGTTTTCTATTGGCACAATACCCGTTACGGCCAAACCAAAGATGGGCTCCTGCGAGTCAATGCTATGACCACCAGCTAACGGAATACCTGCTTCGGTGCAAATACTGCGTCCGCCTTCAATTAGTTTTTTAGCTAATTCAACGGGCAGCTTTTCCACGGGCCAACCGAGGATAGCGATGGCCATCAGTGGTTTACCACCCATTGCATACACATCACTAATGGAATTGGCTGCTGCAATCCTTCCAAAGTCAAACGCATCATCCACTATCGGCATAAAGAAATCGGTAGTGGAGATCAGTGCCATGCCACTGCCAAGATCATACACGGCTGCGTCGTCCTTGCTATGATTTCCCACCAACAGCTTGTTATTATCTGGTAATACAAAACTGCTTTTCAAAATCTCGTCAAGGACTTTGGGCGCAATCTTGCAGCCACAACCGGCGCCGTGAGAATATTGGGTGAGACGAATTGCTGCTGCATCACTTCCTGATACAGGGAATATTAAATTATCTTCTGCCATGTTTTTATTTAAGGGAAATCAAAGATACACCCAATCAATCCTTTAACTGTTCCAGTGCCCTGTCCACAGCCGGCTTGCGGATACTGAAATGATTGGCATTGCCGATCTCGTCTTTTACTATTTTAAGGCCCGTGTATTTTCTTCCGGTAACAGTATTATAAAAACTACGGGTGGAATACAACACTTTATTTAAAAACTCCAACCCGCCCACATAGATGGTAACATTAGCATTGAGTTGTTTGTTCTTTTTGAAATAAGCCTCTTCAATTTTATCCAGCTCATAATAGTTAGCCCAACACGAAGGGCTGATTGCAAAATGCCGGTCGAACAATTTGTCATCTTTAAATAAAGTATATAAGCAAAATAAACCACCAAACGAATGCCCGATGAAGGCCCGGCTCTTTTTGTTAGGTATTTTCTTTTCTATGGAGGGTATCAGCTCATTCTTCAGAAAGAGGTAAAACTTATCGGCTTTACCAAAATTCGTTTCTACATTTTTGGTGATGTCGGAAGGAATCAGATCACGGGGCCGCTTGGTGTTATAATCACCGATATGCCCGATGGCAATGATAACGCAATTGGGAGGAATAATGGCGGCCCAGGATTTGCTTTTACCCAGCACATAATCGCCCATGCCGATACCGCCATCGGTCATATATACAAGGTGATATTTTTTTGAAGCGCTGAAACCGGCCGGCTTGCGAACGGTGATCACATACTTGTCTTTTGTGTTGGCAGAATAGGTGGTATCAATTTGTGTGGTCTGCGCCCCGGCAAACAAAGGCAGGAGGAGGAACAAAAACCAAAAGGATAGTTTCATTCCATAAATCTAATTAAATAGTTTGGGAGAAATTGCCTGGGCAGCTTTCTCTGGTAATGATCATTTTTTCCTGCGGAAAACAATTCCGGCATTTTTCTGAAAATCGGAGCTGAAGCGAAGGTTGTACACATCATCACCATCTCTAATAACAAGCAAACCGGTATTTGGCGGGTACTTGCCAAGGCTTTCAGCAAACATCACTAATGTAAACTCATCATTGTGGCCACCCGCCAGATAAATGGTCTTTTTAATAGCGCTGGATTTTAATCCCTGCTTTGAAAGTATCGTTTCGCCATTCATGAATACACTCACCGTGTCACCATCTATTTCCCCGTTATCATATAAAGAAATAATGAGACTGTCAGATTTAAAATTCACTACTTGCGAGAACTCAGATTTTCTTCCGCCCACCACTGCCGCTTTTTGTGTAATGTCAGGGGTCGGCTTTTTTATTTCAGGTGCCGCAGCGATAGTAGGTGCAGCAGTTTTTACCGGTTCTGCTTTCACCGTGGTGGCAGGTGCTGTTTGAGTGATTGGTTTTACAGTTAATCCAGCATCTGGCTTCTTCACTTCACTCTTTTCCGTAAGAGTGGCTGCCTGCTGATTATTTGCAACTGGCTGATTGTTTTTTACAATAGCCGCCGTTTTCAACGGTTTATTTTCTGAAATGGCTGAAGAGCTGATTGTTGCTGGCAAATTATTTTTTGCTGACGCAATTACAGGCTCAGATTTCTTTGGTGTTGATATTGCAACAGGATCAACTGATGTCGGCGCACCATTCTTTACCGCCGGCTTTGCTGAAACTGTTTCAATTGGTTTAGGCGAAACAGAACTTACAGGAGTTTCAATCGCCGGGACAACCGGTGCCTCTGTTTTCTTTATCGCCACACTTGCCGATGTGGAAGATGGAGTAGCTAAGTCAGTATCAGCAGGAATGTTTTTCACAGCTGTTTTTGCCATGTCATCGGTTGTTTTTTTAATAGAAGGCATTTTATCTTCTGCCGGTTCAAAAATTGGAGTAATGGCAGTGGCCGGGCTGGCTGAAACATTAACCGGTTCACCTTGCGTTGTCAGTATCTCCGGGTTTACGGTGTAAGAAGTATTTATCTTTTCTGGCTTCGCCACTTTTGCTGTGGGAATACTTTCCGTTCTTTCTTTATAAAAAGCTACGTCATCAGCCAGTTTCAGTTCTTCCAGGTGCGGAAAGAGTTTGGATGCGGCCAGGTCTTTTTCTTCAGAGAGGTTTATTTTTCCGGTAACGGAATAGTATTTTTTGGTAGCATTGGTTTTCCAGGTGCCATCGAGGTACCAGGCGCTGTCTGTTTGGTTTCGCCGGAAGGTGCTTGTCACTTTAATACCTTTATCGAGTCGTCCACGGAAACTATACGACACAATCTCATCGTCAGTCACTTCACATATATCACCTTCAATGGTTCCTTTTACCCTTTTTACAATGTAATACAAGGTGTCATTGACAATAAATTCGCTGCGGGAATAGCCGTACACTTTGCCTTTGTACTCGGTAAGGGCGATCTCAAAAAGCTGGTCTTTGCGAACAGTACTGCTGTCGTTGTGCAGGGCACCTGTCCAGAGGCCGGTCAGTGATTGACCAGAAAAAAATAGAGGGAATAAGAGGAAAAGCAGGGTGAGCTTAGACCTTTTCAGACGGAATGCGGGCTTTGTCAAGTAGAAGTGCGGCATTTTCTGGGATTACGGATTTACAGTTAACTGTTTGTAATAACGAATTAATGCCTTCCCGATTGTGTAAAGATTTGAAATAATGCTTGTCGTAATATTTAAGCAAAATGTCGAAACATTCGCTGGTTTTGCCCTCATTTAGCAGTAAAATCGCCGTTTTTGCATTCAAATGGCCCAATTTCTGGGTGATACGGCCAATAGCTTCCGCCACTTTTTCTGTGTCTAGTTGGCCATACTCCTGTACAATATGCTTCAGCCGTTCTTCAAAAGGGATGTCGAGAAAGAAAACCGGTGATTGCCGCATGGTCTTCCAGAGATCATGGGGAATATTTACCTGGCCGATACGCTGGGATTCATCTTCGAGCCAAACAGGTGAATGGGGGCCGTTTTTTGTTGACTTCTCTGCGCAGCCCACAGCTCTCAGCTCGGAGCTTAAAAGGTTCTCAAACATCTCCTGCCCCGGCTGCTTGGGCATGCCAATATTGCCGAAAGCAGAACCTTTGTGATTGGCTATACTTTCAAGATCAATTACTGTTTCTCCTCTTTCCTGCAGCGCTTTTAGCAATTCAGTTTTTCCTGAGCCGGTATAACCGCCCAATATGTTGAATTGAAAAGGCAGTTTAAACGTATCCAGCACATGATTCCTGAATTTTTTATAGCCGCCAAGAAGAGTATAGACCTTAAAGCCATACATATCCAGCAGCCAGGAAACCGCCCCGCTACGCATGCCGCCCCGCCAACAGTACACAAGTACGATTTTAGAAGTTGGAGGTACAGGGTTGGCTGATGCTGCGCTTTCGTATTTCTTATTTTGAACCGCTAGTTTACTTTCCACACTTTCTACAATTGGCCGCATCTTAGGACCAAAGAAATCCAGCCCCAGTTTGATGGCTTGCTCCCGGCTTTCCTGTTTATAAGCAGTACCAACGATTTTTCTTTCTTCATCGGTAAACAATGGCATGGAATGGGCGCCCGGCAGATGGGCATGATCGTATTCTCCCGGTGAACGAACATCGATGACTGGATGCTGCTTCGCAAGTTCTAAGAATTGTTCGATATCTATTTTCTGAACGGCCATTAATATGATTTTGCAAAGATGCCACATTTGCTACAGATGAACGGAGCGCCGCAAGGGACGATGCCATGAAAAACTACAGTTGGGCTAAAAAAACTTGGCCACGAATGGCACCAAAACCACGAATAAATACAAATTGATTGCCGCAGGCAATAATCCTTATTAGTGCCATTGGTGTAATTCGTGGAAAAAAAAAGCCGCTCCCAAAAGAAGCGGCTTGTATTCATTTCCAAATTATCTCATTTCCACATTTGCCTATCTGTTCATACTCGCCAAAAACTCTTCATTGTTCTTGGTACCCTTCATCCGGTTCTGCAATTCACGCATCGCTTCCTCCGCATTCATGTCGGTAAGATAAACACGGAGCAAGTTCATCCGCTGCAGCACATCTTTATCCAGCAACAGATCATCACGACGGGTGGAAGAAGCCACCAGGTCGATAGCGGGGTAGATACGTTTGTTGGCCAGGCGACGGTCCAGTTGCAATTCCATGTTACCGGTTCCTTTGAATTCTTCAAAGATTACCTCGTCCATTTTACTACCAGTATCCACCAATGCAGTGGCAATGATAGTTAAGGATCCGCCATGTTCTATTTTACGGGCAGCACCGAAGAACTGCTTTGGTTTTTGCATTGCATTCGCTTCCACACCACCGGACAATACTTTACCGCTGGAAGGAGCAACTGTATTATGTGCTCTTGCCAAACGGGTGATAGAATCCAGCAGTATCACCACATCATGTCCGCACTCTACCAGGCGTTTTGCTTTTTGCAAAGCAATGGTAGAAACCTTCACATGTTTTTCAGCCGGCTCATCAAAGGTGGAAGCAATTACTTCACCTTTAATGCTGCGTTCCATATCGGTTACCTCTTCCGGACGTTCATCCACCAGCACCACCATCAGGTAACATTCAGGATGGTTAGCAGCAATGGCATTAGCCACGGCTTTCAGCAACATTGTTTTACCTGTCTTTGGCTGCGCCACTATCAATCCACGTTGTCCTTTACCAATGGGGGTAAACAGATCCATGATACGGGTGGAATAATCAGAAGGCAGGGTGAACAAGTTCAACTTTTCGTAAGGGAAAAGCGGCGTGAGGTAATCAAACGGCACACGGTCACGAACTTCCTCAGGGCTTTTGCCATTGATGGTATCTACTTTTAATAAAGCAAAATACTTCTCCCCTTCTTTTGGCGGACGCACCGCACCATGTACGGTGTCACCTGTTTTTAATCCAAACAATTTTATTTGAGAAGGAGAAACATATACATCATCCGGAGAAGATAAATAGTTGTAGTCGGAAGAGCGCAGGAAACCATAGCCATCCGGCATCATTTCCAGCACGCCTTCACCAAGTATCACACCATCAAACTCCACATTGAAATTCTGGTTTTGTTGCTCACGACGGGGAGGATAAAATTTGTTTTGTCCGGCACCGGAAGGATTTTCGGGCGACTGCTGATTTCCTTCATTTAATATGGCCTGGGCCAACAGGTTTTGGGCGGTCAGATCAGGTTGTTCGGAAGTAGCGGGTTGTTGTGGGTCTGTTTCTTCAGCCTCCTTTTCTTTCTCTTCTATTTTTTTCCGCGGTCTTTTCGCCGGAGCCTTTTCTTCTTTTTTAATGGGCATTGGATTTTTTTTAATTAATACCTTTTCATCACCATCATCTTCCACCACGGCTTCTTCCGTTGAATTGCTGGTAGTGGTTTTGATGATGCGTTTACGCTTACCATCTTCACTGGGTTTTGCCCCTTTGGCACCGGCAATAGCCTGGTTATCAAGGATTTTGTAAACAAGATCCTGCTTGTTTAATTTTTTGGCGTTGGGGATCTTAAGCTGCTCGGCAATGTCCAGCAGTTCAGGAACGAGCATGTCGTTCAGTTGGAGAATGTCATACATATAAAAAACTTGAGGTTAGTCACAACTCGGGGTCAACCAATCTTGAAATCTGAAAAATTTGAGTTTATGTTGAATGAAACCGGCGGGTAAATGTGAGCTGAATCCCTGAGAGAATTTGTACTTATCAGCCGCTTTCCGGTGCAATTATACGGCTAAATCGGGAAAATCAAAAATTTTCAGTGGTTTTCAGATTTTTTGGGTTGGCTGGCGGCATCGCCCTGATGGCGCTGATGTTGCCATACTCCGTTCAGGGTTCTGTTGGCTTATCATCAATTAAAGAACTACGGTATAAAGGCTAATATCACTACATGCTTATAATCATGCCCACCATGTGTTACCTTTGCCGCTCTCAAAAAAAGAAATATGTTCAACAAGCGGATCAAAGTAAAAGAGCTACTGGCGCAGGAGCCTGCCGGGCAGGAAGTAACCGTAATGGGATGGGTGCGAAGCTTCCGCAATAATCAATTCGTAGCCCTGAATGATGGCAGCACGAATAATAATATACAGGTGGTTGTTAGCCTTGGAAAATTTGATGATGAACTGCTGAAAAGGATCACTACTTCAGCGTCGTTAAAAGTTACCGGTACTTTAGACCCATCTTTGGGCAAAGGCCAGAAGATGGATTTGAATGCGGCTACGATAGAAATACTTGGTGACAGCGACCCGGAAAAATACCCGTTGCAACTGAAGAACAGACCCACCCTTGAATATCTGAGGGAAAAGGCCCATCTGCGGTTTCGTACCAATACATTTGGCTCAGTGTTTCGGGTGCGGCATGCACTGGCATTTGCCGTACATAAGTTCTTTAATGAAAAAGGCTTCGTGTACATGCACACACCCATCATCACCGCCAGCGATGCAGAAGGCGCTGGTGAAATGTTTCGGGTTACCACATTGCCGATTGACGGCACCGCCTCAAAGAATGAAGACGGGTCTATCAACTTTAAAGAAGATTTTTTTGGCCGCAGCACCAACCTAACGGTAAGTGGGCAACTGGAAGGCGAACTGGGGGCTACTGCATTCGGTGATATTTATACGTTTGGCCCTACTTTCCGGGCTGAGAACAGCAACACGGCACGGCACCTGGCAGAATTCTGGATGATAGAACCCGAAATGGCATTCTATGATCTGGAGGATAATATGAACCTGGCGGAAGAATTCATCAAGTATATTATCAAATATGCGATGGAGAATAACCGGGAAGACCTTGATTTCCTGGCTCAACGCCTTGCAGAGGAAGAAAAGCAATTGCCGCAGGATAAGCGGAGCGAATTAGGATTGATAGAGAAGCTCGAGTTTGTGCTGAACAATAATTTCGAACGCCTTACTTACACCGAAGCGATTGACATTTTAAGAGAAAGCAATTACAATAAGAAAAAGAAATTCCAGTACGAGATCACAGGCTGGGGAATGGACCTGCAAAGCGAACATGAAAGATACCTGGTGGAGAAACATTTTAAGAAACCGGTTATCCTATCCAATTATCCCAAAGAGATTAAAGCTTTTTATATGCGGCAGAATGATGATGGTAAAACCGTTGCTGCAATGGACATTCTGGCACCCGGTATTGGCGAAATAGTTGGGGGCAGCCAGCGGGAAGAACGACAAGACAAACTGGAACAACGGATGAAAGAAATGCATATACCAGTGCAAGACTTGTGGTGGTATTTAGATACAAGAAGATTTGGAACTGTACCGCATGCAGGTTTTGGACTGGGGTTTGAAAGGATGGTGCAGTTTGTTACCGGGATGACGAATATCCGGGATGTAATAGCTTTTCCAAGAACGCCAGGCAGTGCGGAGTTTTAAGGAGAAAATAAAAAGAGGCTAACCTAACGGCCTCTTTTTTTTAATGTTCAATTTGCATACATCTTATCCTGTATAGCGCTGACCTTATTCATAAACTCAATTCTTTTTGCAGGGTCTGTGATTGTTTTAGAAAATTCTGTTGATGCATTCAGTACGGCCGTGTACAGCTTGGTAAGCTCCAGATAATTGCCCGTATATTTTGGATCTTCTTTCTTCAATTTTTCATCTGCTATTCTGGCATCCGCTACTTTTTGCATAGCATCCAGAACGGCGGCTTCATTTTTTAACCCGGCAATATCAATAGAAGGGATATTATTTTTTTCTTCTGCTTGTGTAGTTGTGGCCGAAGAGGGTTTGTCATTCCCCTTTCTCTCATTATCACCGCATGAATATAAAAACAGGACTAACGTTGCTGCTGCCAGCAGAAGGGATGGTTTCATGACAAGTTCGTTTTGGTGTATAAGAAAGGTACGAATTGTTTTGAGACCATCCATTTATTATTCATGTACACACAAAACTGGTATACGAGACTGAAAGACGAGTTGTTTGGTAGAACTGGTCCTGAACAAACCCTCCAGTAGTTTATGTTTTTTAGGAATAGTAATTATGAGATCCAGGTTGTTTTTTTCTGCGAAATCATTAATGCCATCTTCAATATCCCGGTGTTCAATAAAATGATACACCGGGTTACTCTCTTCCAATAGTGTGTGAAGCATGGCCGACTGCTCGGGTGTATCAGGTTTAAAGTGCTTATCGTGATAATCAACATTCAATACATGTAATTCTGCATTGAATGTGGAAGTGAATTTATTGATCAAATCCGCCGGGGTGGTTTTTACAACTTCGCGGAAGTCGCAGGCAAAACCAATCTTTTTGATACCTGTGCCATATACCTTACCCGGCGGTACACAGATCACAGGCCATTTCAGGTGGCGGATGGCTGTGAGAGTGGTACTGCCGAACAGTACTTTCTCCAGGCCGGAAGCCCCTCTTGTTCCCATTACTATAGCAAACGGGTTGATCTTTTCGCAAAGGCCTTCCAGTTCATCGCTGGTATTGCCCATAACAGTTTCGGTATAAATTTTTAATTGCCCTGACGTGATATGCTCCACCTCAGCTCTTAATTTTTCAAGTTGCTCTTCAGCACTTTTCTTCAGTTCCTCTACGGACACCAGGATGATCGGAGTGTCTGAATAGCTTACCGGAACCTGATATGCATGAAAAAGCAATAAACTAGCATTTATTTTTTTGGCCATATCGATAGCATAATGCAGCGCATTAGTGGCCACGGGAGAAAAATCGGTGGGAACAATGATCGTTTTCATACCGAAATATTTGTACTCAAAGGTAGCAAGAGAAGTGCCGGTATAGCATGACGACCATCAACTGAACCGATGATTTAATTGTGGAATAAAACAACGGTAGCGTCTACATATAAAACCCAACAAATGACAGACTTACAACCTGGACAATTACAAACCCGCCATAAGGCCGGTGTTCGGCGGATGATAAAACACAGCCTGAAAATCGAGATGACGCCCATGGTGGATCTGGGCTTTTTGCTGATCAGTTTCTTTGTGATCACTACGGAACTGAGTAAACCCACGGCCATGAACTTATATATGCCCGCCGATGGTCCGCCTACTGAATTGGGAATGTCTAATGCTCTCACAATCATTCCTGATGGAGATAACACTGTTTGGTATTATGCTGGGAAGTGGGAAGATGCAAAGATAAGCGGAACCGTTTATAAAACTACCTATGCCGGAAAGAATGGGCTGCGGAAAATAATAAATGACAAGCAGAACCAATTGGACAATGACCTGAAAAGTAAAGAGAAACGGGAAGGACTAATGTTGTTGATAAAGCCAACTGCACAAGCTTCTTATAATAACCTGGTAGATGTACTGGATGAAGCGACAATAAACATGGTAAAGAAATTTGCAGTACTGAAACTGTCACCGGAAGAAACGAACTGGCTGCACACACGAAGTCAATAGAGCACCGCCATGGCGACCTTGGGGAATTGCGCTATCTTTCAGCGTAAGAATTCCCGTATGTATATTGATAAGATATTTTCTGAAAGAAATACTGTAATATATGCAATGTTGGTTTGCCTTGCATATATTATTTACCGTATTTCACTTATCGGGTTGGCAACTCCTGATATAGGTGGTGTTGAAGGAAATATTCTTTATTTTATTCAGCGGATTCTTGATGGACAGCCTTTTTATACCGATCCGGAGAAAACACCCTATGCCATTGCTCAATACTCACCCATATATTATTATGCAGTAGCTGCGGTAGCAAAACTGTCAGATGTTAGTCCGGACAATTATTTATTATTATCTGCAATCAATCGCTCAGTTTCTCTTTCTTTTAACATGGGATATACGGTTACGGTATTGTTATTATGCAGAAGGGTTTTCTCTATTTCGATGAACAAGAGTGTGATCGCAGCCACCTTATGTTTTATCTTTTTGGAAATTACTTCCTATGGCAGGCCAGACAGTTGTAATCACTTCATCTTTATGCTGG
>CALSAT010000076.1:0-11642 GCA_943372905.1 Bacteroides fragilis
AAAACAGTACCCAAAATTTCTCCTGACTCATTAATTCGTTGGTTGATAGTAAAGTGTAAGACAACTAAACCCGGTGGATACCCCTAAAAAAAATTAACTATTTTTTTAAACTCGTGGTGGATTGAGCTAATTCTTTGATTTCCAAGTGCATACATTTACCAAGACGTCTCAGGGCAATGGCCATTTGTGCCTCTACCGTCTTTACAGATAACTGTAAAAGCTCTGCGGTTTCCTTGTATTTCAGTCCGTCCTCTTTTATCAGTTTAAATATTATGCGGCAGCGGGGTGGCAGATCATTTACCGCTTGCCGGATCTTCCTCATCATTTCCTCGGTCATCATTAATTGCTCCGGGTCAAAATAAATGCTGTTGAGCTGTACCAGCCAGTCTTCAGCAGGATTTCCCAATTGCCTTTTCTGCTTATTAAGCCTGTTTAAGGACAGGTTTTTTACGGTAGTATAGAAGTATAAGAGCGGGGATTCGATATTGGTCAACTGCTCTCTCTTTTCCCAGATGCGGATAAAAACATCAGAAACCAATTCTTCAGCTTCTTCATTGGATTTGAGTATAGAATAGGCAAACTGCTTCAGGCGGCTGTGGAGGAGTACAAATAACTCTTTGTAGGCAGCCTGGTCGGTGTGTAGTGAAATAGCAGTAAGCAATCGCTTTATGTCATCGTTCTCTTGCATAAGCCTCAACAGTGTAAATCTAAGGATTTTCAATTTATATTTTCATGTCTTGAATACAATGCTTTTTTTCTATTTTTGCAGCCGCTTAACAGCAGGACCCTTAGCTCAGCTGGTTAGAGCACCTGACTCATAATCAGGGGGTCGTAGGATCGTGCCCTACAGGGTCCACAAAAATGCCCCGGGTTTTTTGCCGGGGCATTGTATTATTAATAAACAACAGGTTCTTTAACCTTTTGTTAACCGGGATGAAAATACATTTGTCCACTACTTAAAAAATATATGAAGAAGATTTTATCGCTTAGTGCCTGTGCCCTTTTTGTATCGTTCTTATCTGCACAAGAAACACCTCCTGCCGAAAGCAAAAAAAACAAGACAAAAACACCCGTTAACATGTCCAACAGGGCTAATGACCATTTAATGGTTCAGTTGGGCTATGCCGGATGGGCAGGTATCCCGGACACTATTTCTACCGCCGGTTTGTCCAAAAGCATCAATGTTTACCTTATGATGGATTATCCCTTCAAAACCAATCCGAAAATGAGCATCGGCATAGGACTGGGTGTGGGAAGCGACCATATCACTTTTACGAAGACCCATGTCGGTATAAAAGACCCTACGGCCACGTTCCGCTTTACCGATCAGTCAGATACCAATCATTTCAAAAAAACTAAACTGGCCACCTCTTACCTTGAAGCTCCACTTGAACTGCGTTTTTCTTCCGATCCGCTGAACGGAAGAGGCTTTAAAGCCGCTATCGGCATAAAAGTGGGACTGCTGATCAATGCACACACCCGCAACACGAAATACCAGAACGCAAGCGGCAATGCCCTCTCCGATTTTACCCTGAAAGAGTCCAGCAAGCAATTCTTTAATAAGAACAGGATTTCTGCCACTGCCAGGTTTGGATACGGACATTTTACCCTTTACGGAGCTTACCAGATCACAGCTTTACTGAAAGATGGTCTGGGTCCGGAAGTACGGCCTTTTTCCATCGGCATCGCTTTAAGCGGATTATAATCGCCGGATAATTATTTCTGCATTATCGGGTGATCCATGTTTACCTTTGTTGCTCCCTCGTTCCGGGGGAGTTTTTTATTAATATGATTGACAAAAAGAACGTAATACAAAAAGAAGAACGGGCCGTACTTGTTGGCCTCGTACATAAAGACCAGACCGAACAACAGGTGCAGGAATACCTGGACGAACTGGCCTTCCTCGCAGAAACAGCCGGCGCTGTTACCGTTAAAAGATTTACTCAAAAACTGCCTCATCCCGATAGCCGCACTTTTGTAGGTAAGGGTAAACTGGAAGAGATTGCGGCCTATGTAAATGGGAAAGACATCCGGGTGGTGATCTTTGACGACGAATTGACCGGTGCCCAGATCAATAACCTGGAAAAATCCATTGGCGTAAAAGTGATCGACCGCAGCGATCTGATATTGGACATCTTTGCCCGGCGGGCCAAAACCGCCCAGGCCAAAGCACAGGTAGAACTGGCGCAATACCAATATATATTACCCAGGCTAAGAGGTATGTGGAAGCACCTGGAGAGATTGGGCGGTGGTATAGGTACCCGGGGACCTGGTGAAACAGAAATAGAAACTGACCGCCGTATCGTTCGGGATAAAATCTCTTTGCTACGCAAAAGACTGGCTGAAATTGACAAACAGGCTTTTACCCAGCGAAAAGACAGGGGCGAGTTCATCCGGGTAGCCCTGGTAGGCTATACCAATGTTGGCAAATCCACCCTGATGAACCTGCTGAGCAAAAGGGACGTATTTGCAGAAAATAAGCTTTTTGCCACCCTGGACACCACCACCGGAAAAGTGGTTTTTGATGGTACCCCTTTTTTATTAAGCGATACAGTAGGTTTTATCCGCAAACTGCCCCACCACCTGGTGGAAAGTTTTAAAAGCACCCTTGATGAAGTGCGGGAGGCTGATATCTTGTTACACGTTGTGGATATATCTCACCCTGCCTATGAAGATCAGTTGGGCGTGGTAAATAAAACACTGCAGGAATTAAATGCATTTGAGAAGCCTACTCTTACCATTTTTAATAAAATGGACTTGTACGAAAAGAATACGTTTGACGAATGGCTCGAAGAAAGCACTAAACAGGAAATACTGGAAGACCTGCGGGAACGATGGAATAATGAAACAAATGGAAATGCCGTCTTTGTATCTGCGCTTGAAAAAAGAAATATTGATCAGCTTCGCCAAACTATATTAGAAAAAGTAAGGACTTTATATCGCATCCGGTATCCTTACAAGACAGAATTTCTTTATTAATGGCAGACAAAAAATATTCCTGGCACAGGGTGGCAGACCATATCAATGAACTGGATTTTGCCAGTAATAATATTGCTGTGGCTGATGCCAATGGCAAGAAGATTTGCCTGGGCCGGTTTAAAGATGCTTTTTTTGCTTTCGCCTTTAAATGCCCCCATGCCGGTGGAATGCTGGCAGAGGGATATATAGATGCACTGGGGAATGTGGTTTGCCCCTTGCACCGGTATAAGTTCAATATGCAAAATGGCCGCAATACCAGTGGAGAGGGATATTATCTGAAACACTGGCCGGTAGAGTTGCGGGAAAACGGTGTATTTGTCGGAATAGAAGAATCCGGCAGTATCTGGAATATTTTCCGGTAAAAATTGATTGTTAATACCTTGTTGAAAAGCTAAAATCCCTATTTTTGCGCTCCGCCAAACGGCGGGAAAGGTATTCCTCCTTAGCTCAGTTGGTTAGAGCATCTGACTGTTAATCAGAGGGTCGTTGGTTCAAGTCCAACAGGGGGAGCAAAACCCGGAAGCGATTCCGGGTTTTTTAATATAATCGATCACATGAACTGGAATATCCTTACTACTCAGGAACAATTAACGGCCCTGCTGGAAAACTCCTTCGCCCGGCCGCAGGTAATTTTTAAACACTCCACCCGCTGCTCCATCAGCAGTATAGCCAAAACAAGGTTGGAAAAAGCGGAAGCCCCTGCTCATATCAGCTTTCATTACTTCGACCTGATCGCCTGCCGCTCTCTTTCCAATAAAATAGCAGAAGACCTGAAGGTGCACCACGAATCGCCACAGATCCTGCTTATTAAAAATGGGGAGTGCATTTATGATGAAAGCCATTTGTCAATACAAATGGATGATATTACGGAACTGGCAGCCAGGTAACTAATCATTTTTCCTGCGGCTGAATTCACCAACCGCACAACACACCTGCAGTATTTCAAATTCTACCCGGTTGCCCTGTTACTATCTTAACAAACCCTGCTCGTCTATTTAACACCCTCTTATAGTTATGGGAAATAAATTCGTAACAAAATCAACCGCATGAGAAAAACTATACTTCTTTTAGTACTTATTGTACTCTCCTTTCAATCATTCTCTCAGCAAGACTCTTTATTAAAGCAATTCAAATACCGCATCGATCATTTTCGGGCAGTTAGCTTAAACACAAGCACCGGCAGCCAGTTCGACACAAAGGAATTAGGTTCAGGTAAACAAAAAAACAGTACTGCCGGAGGTGGACTGGATGTCTATTTAAACACCATAAAAAGTACAGACAGACTATTACTGACCACATCTTCAGGTTTTTCTACTTCATTCAACTCCAGTAAGTCAGAAAATCCGGGTAACACCAATAAGTATAGAAACTTTTCGATCACGTCGCAATTCAACGTATTAAGCAAATGGTTCTCCGGAAATTCATTCCGGGAACTGGGAACTGATGTTTCAGCAGGCACCAACTCAAACAGGACCAGCTCAACCGCTTTTCCACCTTCCCTTAATAATAGAAACACAGATTATGCAGCTACCATACATACCGGTATTGGAAAAGGACGATTGGAAAACATTACAGATATGCAGAATGCCCTATGGCTTACTAAGGCTTTAAATGAAGTGACAAGATTGTCCCGCCAACTATCTGACAGAGAAATGCTTGAACTTGGACGAAGTATCACAAAAGGGAATAATACCCGGGTGCTTGATGCACGAAAAAGAACTCAATTCATTCTGGAAACCGCAGATAATTATCTTCAGCAAAAAGGCTTGATCAATAAAACCGACATCACCTATTTCACCAATTTGAACGATATCCTATTCTTTGCCTTTAATAACTTCAGGCTGGCGGGAAAAGAAAAGTTCATCAGGCTGTCTCCTTCTATTTCAGGTTTTAATAAAACCTATGACCAGGTCGGCTCTATCACCAGAGTTGAGCAGGATCCGGTAATAAAGTCTGCGCTGCTTTCCATTGGCTTTAATAATTATATCCCGGTCAATCTTAAACACCAGAATAATTACGGAGCAGCACTTAAGATCAGCTATGCAAACTATAGGTCCACTGAAAAGTACTTTAGTTCAGCCACGGTGATCAATGAATTCAATTTCAATACTACTATTAAACAGGCGGGCATTAATCTTTTTTACCAGCATGCGTTCTATCCCAATACCCGAACCAATATCACCCTCGGCCTGCAGTCAGAAGCTGGCTACCAGGATGTGGAATCTGAATCCAAATTCTATGGACAAGCTGCAATTACCGGTGTATTGAGCTATTTCATCAGTTACCGTACCCGGTTTAATGGCAGCATTAGCGCAGATTATAGAAAAAACATTTACAACACTCACCAAAACCTTGAGTTGTACCCGGACAATCTACGCTTATCAGTAAGTGCCGGAATAAGCATCAATCTGTAACATATAAAATGATCAGCAGTAAACTTTTTACTGCTGATCAATTATTCACTCACCCAATACTTCTTCTTTTCCTTTCTTTCCCCAGCTTCTGTGTTTCGCACCGTCCATCTTCACGATCTTGGGAGTAAACTTACCCACCACATCCACCAATGCCTTTTGTGATTGCATCACTACATTGATATCCTTGTAGGCAAAAGGAGATTCATCCAATCCACCACCCAGCAGCTTCACCCCAAACTTTTTCAGTTCGTCTTTGAATTGCTTGTCCGTTACCGAAGCGATGGCCCTGGTACGGCTCATTTTTCTTCCCGCACCATGCGAAGCGGAATTAACAGCCGCTGACTCACCCTTCCCTTTTACAATAAATCCATCTGCCGTCATTGATCCCGGAATAATTCCCAGCACATCTTTAGCCGCAGGTGTGGCGCCTTTGCGGTGAACGATCACATCCCTTCCCTCCCATTTTTCTTTCCAGGCAAAGTTGTGGTGGTTCTCCACTAGCTGAATCGGTTTACGTCCAAGCTGCTTTGCGATCTTATTATGTATCACATGGTGACAGGCAGACGCATAATCACCGGCCAGGTTCATCGCATTCCAATATTCAATACCAGCTTCCTCATCCAGGTTCAGCCAGGCCAGGTTCTTTGCATCCTGGGGCAAACGTCTTTTACTGATGGCTATTTTGGTATAGTGGTTCGCAATATTAGCGCCCAATGCACGGGAACCGGAGTGAGTTAAAAACCCAACATATTTTCCTGCTTCTATTCCCAGCAAGGCATCCTTTGCTGCTACTTCTATCACCCCAAACTCCGCAAAGTGGTTACCACTTCCCGAAGATCCCAATTGCTTCCACACCCTTCCATGCATTCGTTTCAGCAACGGCAGTTGAAAGAACAATTCATTCTCCATCACTTCATGATTGGCCGACTGGTCGAATTGGGCACCGCTTCCGAACAGCGTAGCTTCACCCAGTTCTCTGGCAAAGAATGACTCTTTATCCACCAGGTCTTTAGGATTGATATCAAATACACTCAGGCACATCCGGCAACCAATATCCACACCCACTCCATAAGGGATGACGGCATTCTCCGTTGCCAGCACACCACCAATAGGCAAACCATACCCGCTGTGTGCATCGGGCATTAAAGCGCCGGCCACACTTACGGGTAGTTTCGCCGCCTGGTACATCTGGTGCATAGCGCCTTCTTCAATATGCTCCTGCCCGAATACATTGAACTGGATACCTGATTGATTCAATGATATCTCCGCTCCGTCCGTTTCCGGCTTTGGTAGTAATTGTTCTGCTATCAGCGCTAATACTGCATCGTCTTTATACTCTATTGGGCTTGCCAATACTTTCTTTAATAGTTCCATCACTTCCTCCTTCTTCTGGTGCTTATAGTTTTTTTGCATCACATTCATGGCTATGCTTATCACCGGTCCTTCCGGGAAGCCAATAACTCTTAGTTCTTTCCCACTTAATTTTAACTTACTCATAAATATTTTCTAATTTAAAGACTGTCCGTAAGTCTCCCCTTTAGGGGAGATTTAGAGGGGCTTCTTTTCCTGTTATTTTAAGTTTCTTTTTCTTTGTTTTTTCCAGCGACAGTAACTCCGGTCATCGTCCCTTGCGACGCACTCTTCAGGGTTCTGTTCGCTGCTCATCTTTTTTATGCCAGCTATAAAAACAAAATTGGCATTGTTTAGCCCAAGTTGTTCTTATGATTTTACCACACTTGGGGCATAAGTTTAGCTCCAATTCGTTTCGATGTTCTTCCCAAATTCTTGCGACAACTTTTACCTTAAACGCATCAAAGCCTTCACTAACCAAGCTTTTAATTTTAGGATTAGCGAGGATATCTTCCTCCTTCATAAAAAATTTATACATAATCACATTTACACCATTGTTTGATTTAGCCAAAGCATGTAAATGCCTATGCGCTTTCATTTCTTCTTGCCAAAAGAGTTTTCCACAAAAATCAAAAATGTAATCTCTCAACGCCGGATATAATACATCATTTTCCATAATAATCTTCCCTCATTTCAATTAATAGTCTATTTACCTCTTGCATATCAGGTTCGTCTTTAAGACCGGCATTCGCATACAAATCGCCTAACTCAGCTTTCAATGCTTCAGCCCTGGCGACAAGGTCATCATACTCATATTTGCCCTGCTTAATATCCAACAAGAATTCTCTGTCATTTCGCCTTACGTTTATTTTCCCTTCTCTTGCGATCTCTTTCGCCATTGATAACAGGCGAAAGACATGCATCATGTTTTTAGAGTCATAATTCTTACCATGTGACATCGTTGTTTTATACCGTTCTTCATTTCGCTTTTTCACCCAGTCCCAATACTCCTTATACTGTTTACAATAAGCAGAATATCCGTCTTTATTGAAGTATAAGAGGCCGACTGGGATCTCTCCTTTTGGAATACTGCTCAGGCAAACATCATTGGCCGCTTCCTTTTTCATTATTCCTGAATAAGCATTCGTGGCTGAATGATAAAGGTTATAACAGTCTTTCAGGTGTGCTATCGCCGTTAATCCCATATCCACTTGCGCAAATCCGGAGTCAGCCAGAAATTTCTGCAAAGCGACTGATTCTTTATCAACCCGGACAAAACAAAAATCCAAAATCGATTTTCTTTCCTCGTCCACGGGATTCACTATCTTTTTCTCCAGGCCGTAGGCTTTTCTTATTTGCGTATAAGCGTAATTGGCAAAAGTCTGTTCGCATAGCTTTGAAAGAAACATTTCTGCTGTTACCTTCTCCATGATCTCTTGTCGCTGTAGCACACAGTCATCCGGAACATTTAAAAGCTCCATTATATTCGGGTTGTTCTTTGCCAGTAATTCAATAAATCGCCTTAATTCATAGTACACAATATCATTACTTTCGTTTGATATCTGTGGCGTATACTCTAATGAATAGAACAACTCTTTAGGCAATACAAACACACCCCTGATGTCTGTATCAGATACTGCGGTAGCCAGGCCATACGCTTTGCTTCCAACGATAGCTTCAAAGATCAGCCAACCTTTATTTTTTACTTGTTCAATTGTCAGCATTTGTATTTACCATTTTTAAGAAAAAAATATTCAGCATTGAATTACTTGCTTTGCTTACGCCCAAATTATTTTTACAACGCTCAAGCATCTCAAACAACTGCTCTATCCAGGTATCCAGGTTCTTATCCCGCTGATACATGTGTTTTTCATCTACACCGGCCTTTAACCTGATCAATGTCCTTAATTCTTCCCTCCGTTCAGCATCGATCTTTGTCATCAGGCCTTCTATATCCATTGGCAACACTGATTCGTCTTCTGCTATCCAGTTACAGGAAAGCAATGACCTTATTAAATAGAAATAGCCTTTTAGTTTTATTTCTTTTTTGTCCTTCATCTCTTCCCAAAATTTATTTGCCAGGGAATAATGATGGTAAAATAAGGCCGTTGGAGAGTAGTAGTTAACTATCAGTTCTTTAAACTCTGCTGTAAACACCTCATCTTTATAATATATTATGGGCGACTGAAAACGCTCTATCAGTGGGGCATTGGATCTTTTTAGCAATACCAGGCACTTTCTAAGGTCCCAGCCGGTTATATCAAGGTCACCATCCATATGCTCAATCGAATCCTTCCTTTCATTCAATGACAAGTACCAATCCCGTTCATGCACATAGATGAAGCGTATATCATAATCACTGTCAGGCGACGGGAAGCCCCAGGCCCTGCTGCCAGTTTCGCAGGCATACAATATCCTGACATTCTTGGCCTTCTCTATTTCATTCAATATTTTTTTTATATTCTCCATTATTTGTGCTTTATAGAAATTTGATCTGGCCCTCTAATTGCTGATAAATTAGTAATTATTAAAGCAACTTTCATAAAGTAGAAAAGAATTATCAATCCTGAATAGTGCCCCTCAATAAATTCAGAGTAACCCGCAACATATCATGTTAATACCACTCAACCTGTTACTTACACCCTCCTTTATTCCTCCTTACTTGCTTGCTACTCCTTTCTAACTCCACTATACACTCGGGCTGTATCCATCCATCCTCCGTTCATCCTTCGTTCATTCTTCGTTCATTCTTCGTTCAAATCTCGTTCATCATACATCCACAGCGCCCCGTCAGCCCCTCCCCTACCCCACCGTTTAAATGGTTGCCAACCCTTTCCTGGTCCGGACCCGGCAGATTGACAACCATAATAAAGATAAAAAGACCTCTTTAGCTCTTCGCATCCCATCACTTCTGCGGCACAAAGATCTGTTTCAATTGCTCAATCAGCACCCCGTTACCACTCACACTGATGTTGCTGATCTTGTCAGCGATCTTTTCCACATATTCCATTTCCTTCAGCTTCCACAGCATCGCATTGTCTTCCATCAGTTTCGCAGTGTTCAGCAGGCTACGGGTGCTGGCAGTTTCTTCCCTACGCATAATGGTGTTGGCCTGCGCTTTCTTCTCCGCTATCAATACCTGGTTCATAATTTCCTTCACATCTCCCGGCAGGATGATGTCACGAATACCAAAACCATTTACAGCCACACCCAATGCTTCGGCTTTTTCTTTTACTTGTTGCAGGATGAAGGGAGCCAGGCTCTCTTTCTTTTCCAGCAACTCATCAAAGTTGTAACCGGCAATGTATTCCCGCAGGGCCAGTTGCATGGTCACATACAATTGCTTGTCGTAGTCTTTGTTCTGCACCAGCGCCTTTTCAATATCCATTACTTTATACTGCGCCCAGGCGTTGATACGCAATGCCGCTTTGTCTTTAGTCAGTATCTCCTGGCCGTTTACCTCCAGTTGTTGCTGGCGCATATCCGCTTTACCAACGTAAATGGGAATGCTGTTCTTCCACCAGTAATACATACCCGGCTCCAGCGCCTTTTCAAACTGGCCGTTCACAAACAACACTGCTTTTTCATAGCTCTGCACTTCGGCAGAACGAACCCAACCATCCAGCGGTGCTTTGCTCAGCAATGCCTTGTCAATTTCTGCCACTATCTCCACTTTGCTGATGTCGGCATAAATGAAATTATACTGCATCACAGATTTCCAATAAACATAACGGCCTTTTGGCAATACTGCATTTAGCAAACCGTTTTCGTACTTAAGTACAATCTGGTTGTCTTTTACTTCTACCACCTGCAGTATATCTGCCAGTGCTTTATCCTGCAACAGGATGTTCAGCTCTATGGGTGGCGCAAACTGTTTGGTAATATCATAGATATATACCTGTTCATTTTTCCAGAACCAGTAAGTTCCCGCCAGCAGCATTTTTTGGTAAGCCCCGTCTTTGAATACCAAACCAACCTGGTAGGCATTTAGTTTTACTTTTTTCATATACTTTGTTTTGTTTCCTACTAAGGCACTAAAGGCACAAAAAATTTTTTTGTGTTCTCCGTGTCTTTGTGGGAGATGATTTAATTTTTTAATAAAGCCAGTTTTACTTGCCACCAACTAATTACGGAAGTTGAGTTGAATAATAGTTGATAAGACAGTTCATCAGTCGTTCCTTTATTGCATTACAATAAACTATTACTGCTGAAGTGAAATACGGCGTATTACTTTTATCAGCTTGCAGGTAATTATTTGGTTGCAATCCTTCAGGCTCCCGCAACTGCGGGATTCCGTCGCATTACCAGCAAATAAGCCTGGCTTTAAATTGTTTCACCATTTTTTGAGAAGTGGTGTACTTCTTTGTTACTCTACATTAACAATGTAGTGCTCTACCCAGCTGAGCTATCCGGTTTTAAATCGGAACAGGATTCGAACCTGTGACCACTATGGGAGCTGTTTTTCAGACAGCGTTGGTGACATATACTATTGAAACAGCATACAGGTAGCTATAGCGCCTGTACTGTCATGCCTGTTTGAAACATGTATCATCAGTATATACCCTCTTTAGTTAGTGCAGTTGCACCAACAATATTTTAAAGAACTTAATTCATCAGCGTCTCCGCCAAGCGGAAACCAATTACCTCTGTTTGCTTCATCTCCTGCTGCTTTTCCTGCGGATTGGCTATCTCGGCAATGGTCATCGGCTGATCGATCACCGTATTAAATCCCAAGTGCTTTGACAACCGCCTTGCCTTCTCTGCACCCAGCTTGCCAAATTCATACTTGGCGATCAGCCTCCCTTTCCGCATCAGTGCACTGTCCACCATCGTCAGCGAACTGTTGAACGTACAGATCAACTGCACATTCAGGAAGTCAGCCAGCAACCCGTCTGAAAT
>CALSAT010000077.1:0-11561 GCA_943372905.1 Bacteroides fragilis
GTTGAAGCCGGTTTTAGCTTTGTGGAAACGGATGTTGTTCAGCGTTACAACACCTTCCAGAGAAAGGTCCTGGACCTTTGTTTTGTAGTTGTAATACACACGGTCGAATGGAGTTGAAGTCAGACCTGTCTTAGAAGAAACGATCTGACGAAAACCACCGGCACCTGTAATAGCCTGGGGAGCAGAATAAGATTGGGTAGCACCCAACCCCTGATTATTCCACGCTGTGTTTTTTGCATAGTTCTCGTTAGCTCTGAAATGGTAACCTTTACCAATTCCGTAGAGGTACTCTAACCTCATAGAGAAAATGTAGCCGAAAGATTTCCGTACGTGAGCACCAAAACCTGGTGACAGGAAAACTGCAGGTATATCACCACTTACCTGGAATAAACCACCTTTAATACCGATTTCCCACTGATTGCGGGGTTTCGCAGGGAAGTTATACGTTCCGTTCAAAAACTCAGAATGCTGAGGCATTCTCTTGCTGGTGATAAGAGAAGAATCTTTTACGTCATAACTGGCCCCTACTCTCTGAGAGTACCCGTAAGACGCTAACAGGCAGAAAATGCCCGCTAGTAAAATGTACTTTTTGCTTGCCATAACTAAGGATTAAGATTTGTGAACAATGTCCTAAATAATACGCAAAAATAGAAATTGAGGGTTAATTACCAAATTTTTATATAATTAATTTCCCGGTTTGTCTATTATTTTTCAATTACTTAGTCAATTTATGGCTCTATTTTGTTGCACAAGCCTTCAATTATTTTTTTGCCCGTAAATTGCCTATTTTATAAAATGCAGCTACCCACTCACCTGATCAGCGACGAACTTAAGGTTTTTGAATCCCGGTTCAAGGAGGCCATGCGGAGCCATGCTCCCCTGCTGGACCGCATCATGCGCTATGTAGTGAAGAGAAAAGGCAAGCAATTGCGGCCTATGTTCGTATTGCTTTCCGCAAAACTTTGCGGGGAGATAAACGAACCCGCCTACCGGGCTGCTTCTTTGGTGGAACTCCTTCATACTGCGACTCTTGTGCACGATGATGTGGTGGACGATTCCATGGAAAGAAGGGGCTTTTTTTCCACCTATGCCCTCTGGAAAGCCAAGGCCAATGTGCTGATCGGCGATTACCTGCTGGCCAAAGGCCTCTTGTTGTCGCTGGATAACAATGATTACCGGGTACTGCATATTCTATCCGACGCAGTCCGGAAAATGAGTGAGGGAGAACTGCTGCAATTGGAAAAAGCCAGAAGCCTGAACCTGAAAGAAGATATTTACTACGAGATCATCCGCAATAAGACAGCCTCTCTGCTTGCCTCAGCCTGCGCTGCCGGTGCCTGGAGCACCAGCCAGGACGAAACGATCACAGAGCGAATGCGGTTATTTGGTGAAAAAACAGGCATGGCCTTCCAGATAAAGGACGACCTGTTTGATTATGCCAGTGAAAATGTAGGCAAACCAACCGGCAATGATATAAAAGAAAAAAAACTAACGCTGCCGCTTATCTATACCCTCAACAACACTGACAAAGAAACCCGGCGTAAGATAATTTACATTGTAAAAAATAATAACAATGATAAAGCAAAAGTGAAATGGGTGATCGATAAAGTGGTGGAAGCAGGCGGCATTGATTATGCCACACAAAAAATGAACGAGTATAAAAAAGAAGCGATCGGTATATTACACCAGTTCCCTGAAAGTCCCTGCCGGCAAGGGTTAGAAGACATGGTACTTTTTGTTACCGACCGCCGGTATTGATCGCCAATCTGCTGATCAAAAAATATCAGAAGATACCCGCCATCAGCAATTCAAAATAACCTGACCTTCCAAAAGGATTTATTTATCTAACCCCTGTAAATAGTTTATGCAGAAGAGATGGAGCATACAGAGTGCTGATACTGAAAAAGTAAAAGCATTGCAGGATGCACTAAAAGTACACCCTGTTCTTTGTAAAATATTAGTGCAGCGTGGCATTGAAACTTTTGAAAGTGCCAAACAATTCTTTCGTCCGCAGCTAACAGCATTGCACAGTCCCTGGTTGATGAAAGACATGGAAAAAGCAGTGGAAAGAATCATCACTGCCATCAACAATAACGAAAAGATCCTTGTCTTTGGCGATTATGATGTAGATGGCACCACCTCGGTGGCTTGTATGTACCAGTTCCTGAAGAAACTGCATACCAACCTGAATTTCTATATCCCCCATCGATACCGGGAAGGCTATGGTGTAAGTAAAGCAGGGATCGATTTCGCCAAAGAAAACGGTTTCACTCTCATCATCTCACTGGATTGCGGCATTAAATCTGCCGACCTTATTGCGTATGCAAAGAACATTGGTATTGAATTTGTCGTTTGCGACCATCACTTACCAGATGACAACCTCCCTCCTGCGGTGGCCATCCTGAATGCCAAACAAAAAGACTGCCCTTACCCCTACAAAGAACTATGTGGCTGCGGTGTAGGCTTCAAACTCATGTCGGCCCTTGCCGAACGAATGAACCTGCCGCCGGAAGCTGCTTTTGAATACCTGGACCTGGTGGCTACGGCTATTGCTGCAGATATTGTTCCTATGACCGGTGAGAACCGGGTGCTGGCTTTTCATGGCTTGGTAAAAGCCAATAAAAATCCCAACTATGGTATCAAAGCATTGGCAAAATTGAGTAAACTGGTAAAGGAACTGCATATTACCAACCTCGTCTTTATGATAGCGCCGCGGGTGAATGCAGCCGGGCGTATGGATGATGCCAGGAAAGCGGTACAGATGTTTGTTGCAGAATCGGAAGAGGAAGCGCTCCATTATGCTGAAATGCTGCACAGCGATAATACTGACCGGAAGGAAGCAGACAAGACCATTACTGAA
The DNA here is from genome assembly GCA_943372905.1 of Bacteroides fragilis. Taxonomy (GTDB): domain Bacteria; phylum Bacteroidota; class Bacteroidia; order Chitinophagales; family Chitinophagaceae; genus JJ008. The sequence continues at coordinate 2,861 of CALSAT010000077.1, forward strand.
GAAGCATTGTTCATGATCAATGATAATCCTGATTGGAAAAACCGCTCTTCCACGGTTGTATTTCAGCCGCACTGGCATAAAGGTGTTGTGGGTATTGTCGCCTCCCGTATCATCGAAACTTACTACCGTCCCACGATCGTTCTCACCCAGTCAGGAGAGTATGCGGCCGGCAGTGCCCGCAGTGTGCCTGGTTTCAACTTGTACGAAGCCATCCATGCCTGTAAAGAGCATCTGCTGGGTTATGGCGGTCATTTTGCCGCCGCCGGGATGACGCTGGAACTGGACCAGGTAAATGCCTTCCGGGAAAAATTTGAACAGGTGGTATCCTCCACCATTGATCCCAACATGCTGATACCTGAAATTGTGATCGATGCAGAGATCACTTTAAAAGATATCAAACCATCATTCTACGATATACTTTGCCAGATGGAACCCTTCGGACCAGAAAACCTGAGACCGGTCTTTGTGTTGCGCAAAGTGCAAGACACCGGCTGGTCGAAGATCGTAAAAGAAGAACATCTTCGCTTTTCTGTTCAGCAGGACAATGTTACCATCACCGGTATTGGTTTTAATATGGCTGATAAATTCCCTTTATTGGCAAATAAGAAACCCATTGACATTGTTTGCACCATTGATGAAAATGAATGGAACGAACAGAAATCACTGCAAGTGCGGGTAATAGATGTAAGAGCGGCGGAGTAGAAACAAGGTGTGCCCGGCTTCTGCTACGACACTCACAAAAAAACCCCGCTCTGCAGCGGGGTTTCCTTTATAAAACAATGTCAGGTTATTGTATCAATATCGTTCTGATACCAACCGTCTTTTCAAAGTCAACTAAATAAGCTCTGTAAATACCAGGCTGTAATCCCGCCGGAATAGCAAAGGTCTGGTTGATGAACTCCACCTGGATATTCATATCCTTCTGGAATACTAAACGACCACCCGCATCATACAACAACAAACCATAGTAGCCAGCCTTCAGGCTGTCCACCGTTATTCTTACAGTAGCCCCTCTGTCAACAGGGTTTGGATAGAGATTGAATCCATTACCAATTGACGGCACAAAGAAAGATTGCTGCACACCATAAGCCGTACCACCGCTGTTCGTAGCATAGGCTTTGTAGTAGTATGTAGCGCCCTGTACCAGTCCTGTTAAAGAAGAAGTGAAACCGGGGCCGCTGATATTGTTGGAAGGAACCTGTATACCATTACCATTGGCAAAACCGCTGATACCACTATACTCAATACCGTAAGCTGTTATATTGGAACAACCATTATCTGTGATTGATCCGGCCAGGGTGGCAGAATGATTCGTTAAGTCGCTTGGCCCGCCTGTTGCCACAGTAGCAATAGTATTTACTCCACTGCCGCTTACTGCCACATTGATAGCCGCAGCGCCACCACCCGTCACCGGAATATTGCCATTGTACGTCTGTACCAAAGTCGGGGAGAATTTTACAAATATTGCCTGGCTATATGCACCACCGCTTTGTGTTAGACTTAAAGAAGCACTATAGGTGCCGCCGGAAGTAGTGGAGAAAGTATAACCTGCCAGCGGACCCACATTCACATTAGCAGCAGTAAGACCTACACCGGTAAGTGTAAATAAATTGGGACCAGCCGTTGTATTAATACACGCATTACCAAAAGCAGCAAGCGCCGTAGCCGTTATTATAGGCGAAGCAGTGGTAAAAGATAATTGTGCTCCATAAGCCGTTCCGCCAGCATTAGTAGCATAAGCTCTGTAGTAGTAAGTGGTGCTTGATGTAAGCCCGGTCAAAGCTGAGCTGAAGTTGCCACCAGCTAAGTTGGTGGAAGCTGCCTGAGTACCAGTACCAAGAGGAAAATTATTCGTAGTACTGTATTCAATACCATAGGCCGTTACCGCAGAACAACCGATACCGCTAATGCTGCCGGCTGTAGTAGCGGTTGTTTGTGTAATAGCACTGGCTGCCCCGGTAACAACAGTTGCTGTTGAATTTACCCCGGCACCTGTTACCGCCACGTTTACCGTAGCAGCAAGACCACCACCAGCTACAGGTATGTTGCCATTATATGATTGTACCGCAGTTGGTGTAAACCGCACAAATATTTGCTGTGAATAAGCTCCACCCGGCTGTGCCAGGCTAAGAGACGCTGTATAAGTACCTCCCGAAGTAGTAGAGAATGTATATCCTGCCAGCGGCCCTACAGTTACGTTCGCAGTTGTAAGGTTACTGCCCGTCATGGTAAATGAATTAGGGCCCGCCGTAGTAGTGATACAAACATTGCCAAAAGCTGCCAGCGCCGTAGTGGTGATGGCCGGGTTTGGACTTACCGTAGTAAATGATTGTTCAGCCCCATATGCAGTACCGCCTGCATTCGTAGCCCATGCATGGTAATAATATGTGGTACTGGCGCTAAGACTTGTAAGGTTAGAAGAGAAATTGCCACCGGCAAGATTGGAAGAAGGCACTGGTGTACCTGTTCCGTTCGGAAAGCCCAGCGTAGTACTATACTCAATTCCATAAGCAGTAATGGCCGAACAGCCGATAGAAGGAATAGAGCCTGCTGCCGTAGCAGTAGTTTGTGTTACCGCACTGGCCCCGCCGGTTACTACGGTAGCCAAAGAGTTCACACCAGCACCGGAAGCCGCCGCATTCACCGGGCCGGCCAAACCGCCACCTGCTACCGGTATATTTCCGCTATAAGATTGTACAGCCGTAGGAGTAAATCTTACAAATACCTGTTGGCTGTACGTACCACCCGGTTGTGTCAGGTTTAAAGTAGCGGTATAAGTACCTCCTGCTGTAGTAGAATAAGTATATCCGGCCAATGCCCCAACAGTTACGTTCGCCGTAGTCAGGTTAGTACCAGAGATAGTAAATGAATTAGGGCCCGCAGTAGTGTTTATACAAACATTACCAAAAGCAGCCAGTGGCGAAGAAATGGTTAAAGATGGAACAGCACCAGTAGGCGTTACATCAGCCCAGGTTGTTCCCACTCGTAATTCATCCAGTTGAACAAAAGGAGTATTCGTAGCATTATCCTGTCGTATTAAAACCCTTTCCACACCCGCAGCACCAAGATCAGTACCCACCGCTGCCGTAGCATCAGCAGTTGGTTCGCTGCCGCCAATAGCAGGAGTGTTCAGCCAGATACGGGCCACATCGTTGGCAGTACCGGTAATAATATCATAAGCAGCCACAATGAAATAAGAAGTTCCCGGATCAAGATCGGCCGGCAGCCAGCTTACCACCGAGTTACTGCGGGTGGAAACACCAACATTAAACTTTCCTGCTGTAGTGCTCAGCCTCGTCCACACAGCGCCGCCAAAAGCAGAAGTAGAAGCTGCCTGAACGAGGCTGGTAAAGTATCCACCGGTAGTGGTAAGGCCTCCCAGTGCGGATACGTTTAAAATAAAGGAATAATAAGTTGAACCTGTGGTAACAGCCGATCCAAAAACACGATAATTATCACTCCCCGTTCCATCATATGCCACTTTGTTTCCAACAGAAGCCGGCAAGCCGGGATAAGAAAGACTGCCGCTGGTCACCAAAATAGAATCACCGGTATTTATCCGCACCCATGCCGCTGCACTTTGGGTATAGATACCGTTCACCGCATCAGGCGTGTAGTTAAAGGATTCATACATCAATTGTCCTTTGCTGCTCAACATCACCAAACACAGGCTGATCAAAAAATATATCTTTTTCATTCGTTAACTTTTGTAGAGATCATTTTAAAATGACTGCACTGATTTTTTCAAATGGTACAGGGTTGGTTTAATTCCAGGTAAACTTCACATCATCTATCGCTGTGGAAGGTCTGCTGCCACCGCCACTCGTACCGCTCAAAGTCACGATCCTTATCCAAACAGGCTGACTGATATTATTTAATGTGGAGCCAAAATTCACCGTCACCACATTATTAGCAAAAGTTCCCAGTGTGGTTGTCAGCGTGGCCGGGCTGGTTGTTACGGTTGTAAAAGCAGTAGGAGCAGCGCCAAAACCATAATCCACTTTCCAGGTCGTTGTCCTTCCGGCAGTAGCAGGCGCATCCAATGATTGCAAACGGAACTCCAGTTGCAGGTTTGTTTTGCCAGTTGTATTGGGCAATAAGAACGCAAACGCAGCACCCGGATCACCACCAGCACCGGCAGTACCAGTTTGTCTTACTCCTAATGCCCTGTTCACAGACGCATTTTGAGTAGTGCTCGTAGCCGTAGAAGTCAATCCTGTCGCAGAAGCAAAGTTTTTAAACCCAAGGCTGGATTGGTTCCAGGCCGTAGGAGTAGTAAAAGAACCATTGTACACGGTTGCTTCATTTCCCAGTTCACCGCTGGTAGCATCCTGCTTTATAAATACACCAGTTGGTAATCCACTGGTGCCGATCGCATCAAAATTCATTGTAAAAGGAGAAATGGTGCCAAGATTAAGGCTGCCACCGCCACCTGCCGTTGGACAGCGGGCGCCATAGAACCGTACATCCGTCGTATCGCGGATAGTAAACTGTTTGGTGGAACCAAAGAATGAATACACCCCAATAATATCACCATTGCCCTGCGCTACCTTCAATGTGGCGAAGTTGCAATAGTTGCTCGTACGCAATGTAAGCCGGTTCGTAGTGGGGTTGGTACAGCCTTGTATGATGCGGTTGCCAGAGGCCGCATCATCAGCATAGTTCTTACTCAGCTCACTGCCCGCAAATTCAAAGCCTTCCAGTTTAACTAAAGTGCTCACATATTTATCCTGGATATTAGTGGTCAGCTGAGATACATTCACCACCTGTGGTACCAGGGGTTGGTTCAGCGGGCCTTTTATTAGATGCTGGTCCTGCAGATTCACCGCCAGCAGTGTAACACCACCCTGGTTCAGGTAAGGCGTGTCCACGCCACCACCAAATTGCAGCGTACCGCTGTATTGTCCAAGATAAAGACCTTTCAGTTTTACCCATACCTTACGGCCAACCGGATAATTATTATAATGGTTATTACCAGCCAGGCGGAGCAATACTCCACCCGTAGCGTCCTGTATGGCGATCTGCTGATAATAGTTACCACTTTTATCATCGCAGGATACGATACCTTCTATCACCGCATCATCAGTAATGGCAACAGGAGGACCCGAAGTGTACCTTGCCTTTACATCCTTGATCGTGATGTTGGCCACTATATCAGGTGCCCCTTCCAGCGGCGGATCAGTGAATTTCTTCTGGCAGGAAGTTACAAGCAGGCTGGTGATCATGATCATCACCACCAGGTTCAAACAATTATTCTTACAGATACTTTTCATACAATTATTTTTAGCTGATGCAAAAAGCATAAATAGTTTTATTGAATATCAGTGGCGCTCCTGATGCCAACCTGTGTGGTGGTATTAAAAATAGAAACATACCCTGTTACAGAAGTACCGCTTGTATTAACAGTAATACCAGAAACCACCCGTACAAACATCGATAAGGTACCAGTAGCATCCGTAATGTTGTAAGTAACACCAGTTGAATTGCTGGATGCCTGAACGATAGACGTCACATTGTTGATCTTTACCAGCGTGGAAGACCAGGCCAGCTTATTAGCAATGATATCCGCAACCGTAGCCACACGGGGTGTGATATTGATCGTTCCGCTAACCGGTACCACATTTGCCTGCGGCACATTCTTTAACTCTATATCACCATTGAAGGTGGTAAGCACCCCACCGCCGGTTGGATTGATCTCCAGTACACTGCCAATGGTATAAATAGGTGAACCAATAACCGTGTACAGGTACAAACCACTGCCGCTTTCATCCTGCAGGCGAAAGTTACCGGCAGCTTCATTAGCACTGTTAGATACCACAATGCCACGGATCTTCTTTGTGCCGCTGGGTATTGAAAAATCACCGCTACCGGGGTACAGGGCTTTAAAGGCCCCTAAGGTCATAAAAGAAGCAGGGTCCGAAGGACCGATAGGATCAGGACCAGTAGGCCCTACCGGCTGCTTATCGCAGGAAAAAGACAGCACACTGAAAAGCATCAGCAGTGTCGCCGCAATGAAAGTGTTATTGAAAAATTTGATACGCATACATTAATATTTATACAGTTCAGTTAGATTAAAAACGAAGGGTCATGCTGGCAAAGAAATTAAGGCCATAGGCATAATACAACCTAGCCGGGAACTTACCCACACTGATCGGATCGGATGATGACAATTGCGCATCATACCGCAATTGCTCAAAACCACCGGTCACAATGTCTTTATTATCCAAAAGGTTATTAATACCCAGGTTGAATACCAGGAAAGTAGATTTCTTATTGATCTCAAAATCTTTCGGCAGCTTCCAGGAATAACCACCAAAGAAATCAACCGTGTATTGCCTGTCAAACTTGGTTTGATTGAAGATCTCATTGTAACCTGCCGTTCCCGGAGTTACAAATTTCAATGCATCCCAGGTACGGCGCAGCGGGTTAAGGCTCAGGTAAGACTGGTCAAAATAATTACCGGTAAGACTGATGAACCAAAACTTAGGCGAGCGGTAAGAGATACCTGCACTGTAAGCCTCCATAGGGGTGGATGGCAACCTGAAGTTCTCCGCATAGATGATCTGCTGGCCCAGCACAGAAGCGCTGTTGTCCACCGTGATCACCGCATTTTGTTTGCTGTTATAATAATACCTGCCTACAGCAGCAGCCGCATTTAATGTAATAGTGGAAGAAAGCCTTGCTTCAATACCAAACTCACCACCAAAATGCAGTTTATCAATACCGCTGATCGCATAGTTCACAAAGTTCTGGTAAGTATCATGGTAAAAAGACATTACATCCATACCGTCTTCAAACGTAGTATAGTAACCACTCAGCCTGATCTTGAACTTAGGCGCATTCATCACATAACCAGCCTCCCCTGTTTGGATGATCTCGCTTTTCAGGTCAGCCTGTTGTGCATTGCGGGTCCGGGGAGAGATATATACATTCTCGAAATAAGGTGACCTTGTTTGATAAGAAGCATTCGCAAAAATATAATTCCGGCCATCGATCTTATAGGTCACTCCACCTTTACCACCATAGTTAGTGAATGTATTGCGGATACCTTCGCCATAAGAATCTGCAGGAAACAATCCGTTCCGGGTATTGCCTTTGCGGTAAAACTCGGTTTGAGAAACAGTACCGGCCAGGAAGAAATCCACTTTGTTGAATTTAAAAACACCCTGTGCCCAGCCAGCCATCCGGCTGATATTGATATTATAATCATAGCCAAATTTGTCACCCACATTCAGAATGCGGTTTGGATTGTCCAGGTCAAACTGGTTCGCCACATTATCCACCGGAAAATCTCTTTCAGCAAACTGGTTTACGTTCACATAAAAATCACCGCCCAGCAGGTCATCCACTTCTTTATAATAGTGGTTATTCTGAAACTGGTAAGAAGCGCCGGCAGTAAAGTCAATATTATCACCAAACTTGGTATTGATAACCGAGTTCGCATTAAACCGTTTTGTATTAATGATTCTTTCCTCAATAATATACCGGGAGCGGCGGCCGCTTATTGTATTGCCCGGAATGCCATTCGCATCATTAATGGTGGCAAAGCTGGCCCTGTTCACATTGTACAGGTTCTGCCAGTTTATCTGGCGGTAATTAATATCATTCTTCATTACATTGTACAGCTGTTGTCCCTGTGCAGGATCAATAGTGCTGGCCCAGGTAGAAGTATAGCTCGGCAGGTAGCGGTAGTAATCAGGTCTTGGGTCAGCCGCATTATACCAGTCCAGCGCCGTTACACTTCTGTCGCCAAAAGAATAACCCGCAGCAGTAGTAAGAGTGGTGGTATTATTAATACGAAAATCATGCGTAAGAATGAAAACCGGCTGATGGCTTTTAGCCACACTGGCATTTCTCTTCACCCCGTTCTGGTAGCCCCAGTTAGGATTATAATAATTGGTACCAGCCAGGTCTATCATTTCAGTAACAGAAGCACCCTGTCTTCCATTTTCGGTAGGAGCGCCAAAAGCAGTAAGCGACAACAAATGATTTTGTCCAATGCGTTTATCAATAGCGGCAAAATAGCCAAAGCCATTGTAATAAGTACCCGGCACATAGCCTTCATCAGCCCAGCGGCGGCTGCCACTGATGGTAAAGGCCCAGCCCTTTTGGCTAAGACCTGTAGAATGGGTGATCATCACCCTGTTATTATAATTACGGTTGGAAGCCGCATAACTCAGACTTGTTTGGGCCCGCTGCCTGCTCGCACGGGAGTCAATATTGGTATTGCTGCCAATATCGCCGAAGGCAAAAGTGTTATAACGCAGTCCCCAGGATATATCCCGGTTGCGCATCACATCATTCAGTCCTCCCCACAATCCAAAAGGAGTGAATCCATTATCCAGGTTATCCATGGGGATACCGTTCATGTAGGTACTGAACAGGTCATTATCATAGCCCCTGATCCTGAAGCGAACAGCGCTGAAGTTAAAAGAAGCAGCAGAGTAAAAAGGGTCCCGCCCGGCCGTCAATAAAGAAGAAGTGTTTTGGGCACCGCCTTCGCCGAGATCATTTTCATCGAGCGATACCACCGGGATATTATCAAGTACCCCATCTTTTACATCATCAATGATCGTGTCTCTTTTGGCAGTAGTATCTACCTGCGCCATGGCTGTTGTTCCGGCACATAGAAGCAATAACAGCAGCAGTCTCATTTTTAGCATGGTTAAATTTTTTTTGGCAAAGTGGCAAAAGTAGCGTT
>CALSAT010000078.1:0-11550 GCA_943372905.1 Bacteroides fragilis
TTTTTAAATGGTGCCAGGTCCACATTATATCCCTCCAGTTCTTTATTAACGCCTGTTTTTTTCTGTACATCCAGGTTTATGTCCACCACCACTATATCTGCTTTGCTGTAAGCATGACTGTCGTAAGTAGCATAATAATTCTTTTTGGCCAATGCATTCTGATAGTAGAGCTCTATCTTTGGATCACTTGCTACTATGGGAAAAACTCCTTCGTTAATAGAACGGATCTTCCAGTAGGAAGCAGGTGTTGGGAGGTCAATGCCAATTACAGCATACTCTTCTGTTAATGCGTTGGCCACTACCAGCCCCATTACTGACCCTACAAAACCAAGGCCCTGCACCACTACCACTCTCTTTCCCGGGTGTGATGCCACAAATGCGTCTATCCCACTCTTGTCATCCAGTACAGTCGGTATTTCATAATCTTTCCCGGTAAGGGGGCTTCTTGATATTCTCTTAAGTGTATCGGTAGTCATTATTTGTTCTCAGCTTGTAATTTAAAAATATGTTTGCCTATTTTGGTAAAGGCCCATGGTGTTTTATAAGTAGTGGCCTTTATCCTTTTTTGTATTTCTTCTTCAGTCATCTCCGGCCGTATATGACAAAGCTCATCCAATTGTTTTCTTGTGTAGGGTTTTCTTTTCCACGATTCGTTAGTAAGTGGTAGTGGCTTGTCATGCAGCACACGATCCATGATCTCATAAAAACTTTCTTCGATCAGTTCGTAACAGAATTGGGTGACACTGAATACGGTATCCTCTTCTTTTATTTGGAAACGCTTCACCAAAATGATACTGCCGGAATCAACAGAAGCATTCATATGATGACAGGTAACGCCATATTCTGTTTCACCATTGTAAATAGCAAAATTGGTGCACCCGGTACCGGGGTATTCAGGACTGCCCGGGTGGAAATTGATGGCCGCCATTGAAGCACTCTCCAGCAACGTCTGTGGGTAAATCCAGGAAGAAATAAAGGAGATAAGCAGGTCTCCTTTCCAGTTAAGCACTTCTTGGGGAAGCTTTTCATTGCGGCCACCCTCAAAAACTAGCGGTTCAAAGAAATGTCGCCTCACAAAATCAGCCGCCCGATGGGCATATTCATTTTCTCTTTTACTCAGAAATAGGACTTTCAGTTTCTTCGGCTCAGTACGTTTCACTATCAGGCGTATTATGTGGCTGTTTCAGTGGGCAAAGGTATTGATAATTAATAATATAACTCGTTTAAGTGAAGACTTTTGGCCGGGCCGGGACCAAAAAAACCCGGTGTTTTGCACCAGGTTATGAATATATTATTCTTATATATCTTTTTTATGCAGCCACCAGTTTGCGGGAAGGTCTTCTTACAAGATTCTTAGCCGGGTTACCCACTACTGTTGCTCCATCTGGAATATCTTTTACTACAACTGTGCCTGCTCCGATAGTAACATTATCACCGATAATGATTCCCTGACGGATCACTGAATTAGCTCCAATAAAACTGCTGCGGCCGATCTTTACATTACCACATAGTACAGCTCCGGGTGCGATATGCGTAAAATCACCAATGATACACTCATGATCAATACTGGTGGAAGTATTACAGATCACTCCGCGGCCCAGTTCTACCAACGGGTTCAGCGTGGCATTAGCAGCGATCATAATACCATCGCCCATTTTTACAGAGGAAGATACCACGGCACTGGGGTGAATAGCATTAATGGGATTACCTAAATACTGGCTCAGATTGGTATGTATCTTTTCCCGGATACCATTATGCCCTACACAGGCAAAAAAATCAAATTTTTTCAGCTTGTGAATAACATCTGACTCCTTTCCGAGATAATCTAAATGATAGGGGTTAAACTCTTTTTCTTCCTGGTCGCAGTAGGCCGTAACTAAACGGCCTGCACTTAAGAGGATGTCGATGATGACGTATGCATGGCCGGAATAGCCAACAATAGCCACAGGTTTTTTCAATGTGGTTTTCATTCGATTTGGATTTATTGGATTCTGACTTAAAAGTATAAGTCATATCCCGGCAGTCCAAATTTTGAGAAGAAAGAAAAGGGAAATTGGGTAGTAGTACTTTTCGGAGACTCGTAATTTTCCGATTACAGGCGGGAAATCATTGTGCAGCAAGCAATTCGAGGTATTTTTTGTGCAACAAAGAGTGTATTATGGGCTGGTCAAAACGCTGCTCAATATGTTGCCGGAGTGCTTGTGCATATTTTTTTATTATAGAAGGATTCTTTATGGCGTATTGCATTTGACTCAGCAACTGTTCTTCACTTTTTACTTCAAATATCAACCCCGTTTTTTCATGTTCCACAATATCTATATTACCCTCTATGCGGGAGCAGATGATAGGGCAACCCATGGCCCCCGCCTGCAACAGTACATTGGGAAACCCTTCCCTGTGCGAGGGATGTACCAGCACATGAGCTAATTGCATGAAGTATTCCACTTGGTCGCTCCAGCCGGCCATTATCACTCCCGGATGATTTTGAATCAGGTGCCTGGCTTGTTCACTTACCGGGTCTACTTCATCTTCAAAAGCGCCTACTAATACCAGCCGGGCAAGCGGCTCTGTTTCGTACAATCTTACGAAAGCATTCAGTAACTCGTCCATCCCCTTATCATGCACAATACGGCCAACGGAGAGAAAGTAGAAATTTGTTTCGTCGTACTGAATTTTCTTCTTTGTTTGCTCAATTTTTTCCGCAATAATAGCTGTTGGAGAATACCGCTTCAGGTTGATACCATTGCTGGAACCCCTCCCGATCACTTCGAGTTTGGAAGGCTTAGCCAGTTTATGCGCCTTTATAAATTCCTGAAGTGAATAACTATTCGGCCATACATAGTTAGCACAGCGGGCAGTTAATCTTTCCATGAACACCAGTATCCGTCGACTGAACCCTTTCGTTGTTACATAACGTAATCCTGCAACGGTATGAACCCGGATCTTAACGCCGGCCATTCGGGCCGCCAGCATTCCAAGCAACCCACCTTTGGGTGTATGTGAATGAACAATATCTGGTTTCTCTTTTTTAAAGAAGCGATAAAGCTGCCAGAGACAACGCAGATCACCTACTGGTGTCATTTTTCTTGTCATAGGAATGATATGGTGACGGCAGCCTTCCGTTTGCTTTACTTTTTGTAATTCCGGCCCGTCGCTGCTTACCATCACCACTTCAAAACCATGCTCGTTCATGTATCGCATCTGACCACTCAGCAATACATTGAGAGATATAGGTGCTGTTGTAATACGTATCAGCTTAGGCATTCTTTAAGTAACATTTTTTATACCACACTTCCAGCGCAAACAAGGTCCAGATCATCTTAGCTCTCTTTTCATCACCAGCCTTTATCTTTCTATCCCATAGCCCATCTATAAAGCCTGGTTGAACAAAGTTTTTACAATACGCATTAGGGGATAAAATATAGGAAGCTATCATGTCCTTTAATTCATTATCGATCCATTTTTTAAGGGGAATTTCAAATCCCCTTTTCGGTTGGTTAATCAGCTCCTCCGGCAGGTATTTCTCGGATAGTTTACGCAACAAGTATTTTGTCTGTGTACCTTTAATCTTAAAATTATCGGCAATTGACGGCACATATTCGAGCAAGCCTTTGCAAAGCAACGGGCTTCTGCCTTCCAGGGAATGTGCCATAGTGGCAATATCCATTTTCACCAGCAGATCACCGGCTAATATGTTATCGAAATCCAGGTTCATGATCTTCTGTAATCCTGATAGCCCGGATTTATTTATCAGTACAAAATCATTGCTTACGGCATCCAGGTAATGTGCATCATGGATAAGGTATTGCTCAAACCCTTCAAAGCTATCGATAGTAGAAGACAAATAGGTATCAAGATTGTTTTTCCTCGCAAGGTCAATAAGCCGGTAGATATAATTGTACTTACTTTTCTTGTTATTCGAAGATGGCATGAGTGCAAATAGCATCTTTGCACAGGTTTTTGTAAAGCCCCCTGCATTGAAAAAATCATACTTAGCAAAAGGGACATAACGTCTGTATCCACTAAACACTTCATCGCCTCCATCTCCGTTTAATATAACAGTGAGGTGCTTCTTCGCCGCCTCACTTACATAATAACTGGGAATAGCCGAACTGTCAAAGAAAGGTTCGCCATAATTGCTCAATATTTTTTCAATATCATTGGTCAGATTATTGAAAGATATTTTTATCTCATAATGATCTGTTTTATACCGTTCCGCCACCAGCCTGGCAAGCGGAGCCTCATCATACTCACCATCAAAAGAAACGGTAAAAGTTTTGAGCGATGAATTGTATTCTTTAGCAATAGCTGTCACTATGCCGCTGTCAATACCACCGCTCAGGAAGGACCCTACTTCCAGGTCAGATGATTCTACCCGGTTCCTAACAGCCTCATGCAGTATACTATCTACTTTTTCAGATGCGGTTTGAAAATCATCTGTTGATCGCTGAGTATACGCCGAATGAATGTTCCACCATTTTATGGGCTTTACCACCGGTTGGTTTAATGAAACAATGGCATAACTGCCGGCAGGAAGCTCATATACATCATTGTATGGAGTGGATGATTTATAAAAATACCCCATTCTGATATATTGCTGTATATATGTATCACATACAGAAAGGGGTCCCTGACTGTGTAAGGCATTCAATTCGCTGGCAAAAATAAATTGCTTGCCCCTAGTATAGTAGTAGAAAGGCTTTTTTCCGGCCCTGTCCCTTGCCACGAAGATCTCTTGCTTAATTCTGTCATAAATAGCAAGCGCAAACATTCCATCAAATGTGTGCAGACAATCCGGGCCAGCTTTGGCATAAGCCTGTAGTATTGTTTCAGTATCGGAATTGGTTTCGCAAGTAAGCTGGTATTTTCGTCTTACTTCCAGGTGATTGTATATTTCTCCATTAAAGATGATGGTAAGATGCTGATAATGCATGGGCTGTCGGCCACCTCCTATATCAAGTATTGCCAGGCGGTGATGATGCAGTTGCAGATTGGCTTCAGAATAGGTAGTTTGCTCATCTGGGCCGCGGTGAAACATGGCCTTTGTAAGCACAGGAATATTTAGCGGATGATTTATTGAACCGGCAATACCACACATAATCTATGCAATACGTTTTAATAATTTATTAAACCAGTGAGGATAATCCAAGGAGGACTTTTTATATACCAGCAGCAACATTGTAAAATAGAAGGGCATACACGGTATCTTATACCTCGATAATGCCCCAAAGTTAGTTGTTGAGGCCCCTACGGCAATTGCAAACACTATTGAAAACACAAAACACATCAAGAGCTTAGGGTCGCTAAAAATTTCTTTGAAATAAATACCTACACCCCGTTTCAAAAAAAAGTTAAGGGTTAACAATAAGAAAATAAAAGACTCTAATGCAGAAAAAAAAGCTATTGGCGTATTTACTTCCCAAATAAAGGGGCGGAAAAAAGTAGCAGTAAGACTGCCAAATACAAGTGCAACAGGATTACTGCTATTAATGGTGAAGGCAGAATTCCCTTCCACCTTAACGCTCTCCAATGCACTTCTTTGCTTTTCCGTTTTTTCTAACAATGTATCAAGCTTAAAGCTTTGTGCAGCATCTTGTGATGTGAAGTAGTTCAGTAGAAAATAGGCAATTACGAGTGAGATTCCAAAGGTCATGATAGAGAAAACCCTGCGTAAGGTACTATCCTTTATTACTTTATTTGTTTCAGCAAAAAGCCATATTGTCAAAGCGAGTACAAATGCTAGCAGGATGTAAACCTTAATATTGAAAATAAGATAGGCACAGATAAGAACACAAAAAAGAGAACCTTTAATGTTTGTTTTTTTAACGAAAATATTGAGCATTCCATATAAAATAAACCCTAAACATCCGAATGTAAGAGGGTCTTTCAAAAGTCCTGCACTCCAAAAACCAACACTTGGAATATAAATAGCCGCTAATGCAAGTTCCTTTTTATAAAATGGGTAATAGTGATAAAAAAATTTAAATATCCGGATAGATCCTGCTAGGGCAAAAAAACCAAAACAAAGACTTATGCATAAGTAACTGTTTAGGAATAGTAAAGCTGGTAGTAAGCCTAAGCGTGGAATGAAAAAATTACTTCCAGATCGCATGTAATTAAAGGTGAAATCATCTGCATAGTTATCGTAGTAAAAATAAGGTGCCAAAGGGTTTTCTAAATCAATACTTTTACTTTCGATTATAGTAGTTACATATCCAAAATCATCAGCCAGCGCTGCCCGCAAATCCATAATTCCCTGGTAGTACAGCCCAGTATCTCCACCTTTGAAGATATACTCAGTAACTAAGGTATACGCAAATACGAAAAAGACTTTAAATGCAAAACCCCTATAATAAATTTTTTTGATGGCAATATTTTCTGGTCGTTCAGCCCTTCCTCTTACAATAGCATACAATACTAAAATACACAATGGTACTAGGAAGACATCATTTGCACTAAAAAAACGAGCTGCCAAATACATAATCAGGAAAACAGATTTACAAATAAGTCCTTCGTAGCTTTTACAGAAAAGTTTGCCTCGATTTTTCTTCGGCTTTGCTCTCCAAATTGATACCTTAATTCTTGGCTTGTCAGCAACTTTTCAATAGACTGCTCCCATTCAATTTCTGTAGCTGCCACAAATCCATTCTTCCCATGTAGCACAATATCACCATTGACTCCCACAGGAGACACGACAGCAGGAATACCTAATGACATGTATTGTATAGCTTTAAACCCACACTTTCCTTTTTCTATTTCTGTATCATATAGAGGCATTAATCCAATGTGCATTTTTAACAGGTCGGCAATTTCTTCATTCTTATTCCATGAAATAAATTTATATTTCTTTAAAGGAATTAATGGGTCTCTGTCAGCAATTATAATGAAGGTAAAATCAATCCTTTCCTGTAATCTTTGTAAAGCCGGTAATACAATTTCCAAATATTTAAGAGTGCTAAAAGTTCCTGTCCAGCCCACAGCAAGTTCTTTTGCTCCATGATTTTGAAAAACATTATGGACTTGATCTGTATTCACTACAGTCGGGATTACAACTACTTTCTCATTAACCTTTTTTGCAAATTCAGCCAAATACTCATTACCTACTGTAACTATATATGACATTTTGCAGATAGAAGAAACCTTAGAAAAGCATTTAAAATATTTTGCCACTTTATTTTGTGAAGATGTAACAGGAATCCAAATCGCATCATCAAAATCGTATATAATTCTTTTTTTTAACCCTTTTGCAACAACCCATTCAAAAACAGGGGGTCCGATTGGCACAGCTTCTCTGTAGACATATACAAAATCAAATGATGAGATTAAAAACAAATCGCCGATTCTTTTAAAAATGCCTTTAACAATTATTGAAAATTTCTGAAAATACTTCCCTTTTTTATACAGAACTTTCCATCCCTTGTCTGAGTAAAAAGAACTGATTTTAAAATCAATACCCTTTGTGGAAAGAATAGATAAATACTGCTCAAACCTAAATCGTTGACCCGGCGAAATATTTAATGGAGCAGGAACTATAAAATACACAGATGTTGCTCTCTTATTTCTTTTTCCCGACTGCATGCCAAAAGGGTAGATGTTCAGAAAATATAATTTCAGTGAGACCCGCATACTCCATCATATCATATATCTCTCTCCTTGAAAACCGTTGCTCAAGAGGGGTCCCAAAACGGTCCAGTGAATCATTTCGAATAATATAAAATGATGCATCTTCATAAATATGAAGAGGTATTTTACTCCGTATTTTCTTTTTAACACCCAGCAGCTTTAACAAACGGGAAAATCCGACGAAAGGCATATAAAAAAAGATTGCCAAAATGTCACAGGTGAATCTTTTTAACTTACCAGGAAGCTTACTTATCACTTTTCTAAATAAATTGGAGATATTAAATAACAGTTTAAAAAACCAACCCCTGTTATCAAGGCTATAATATAGATAAACAAGAAAATATCCGCCTGGTTTGATCTTCGCAACACAATCTTTCATTGCCTTTGCGGTGTCCGGGATATGATGTAATACTCCCAGGCTAAATCCGAAATCAAAATAATTATCAGGAAAGGGCAGGTTATCAATTGATGCCTTGTAAAGAAATGCATTAGATACATTCTCCAATACCTTGCTTGCTGAATAAATAGCATCACTAGGGTCAACAGCAGCTATAGATCCAATCTTATTGCTTATATAAAGGGTCCATCTGCCACTTCCACACCCATAGTCGATTGCCTTTGTATTAGCAGTCAGAACATGTGGAGGAACAACATCGAAGTAGCTGTCGCCAATCCTTCTTATCTCTGCCTCAGAAAATTCGTGAAAACTTTTCCACTCTTCTCCAAAAGATTTAACCGTAATCTGGTCAACGTTTTTTCCAAAGTCACTATAATGTTTTATACTTTTTCCATTTGCTTCTACTACTCCGGACGGTGTATCTTTTTCAATGAACATATACTTAATATCTATTAGTGTATTAATTTATTATATACCTCCTTATAGGTAATAATTCCTTTCTCTAAATCAAAATAATCAAAAGCAGAATTACGAATCTTATTTTTATCAAGGTCACTTAATTGGTTGATCCGTTTTGAAATTTCCCTATAAGCATACATTGTAAAACCAGGAATAACAAACCCTGCACCCGATTCTCTAATTATCCTACCAGTATCTCCAATGTCATTACAAACGATGGGTATTCCCATCGCCATTATCTCGCCCTGCTTTGTTGGTGATGATGCCTTCTTTGAATATGCATTCTTAATAAAAAAAATACTCCAGTTACTCAAGGCAATTAAACCGGGAACTTGTTGCCTGGAAGCTGGTTCTACAATTATACTTCCAGAATCTATTCCTTTGGCAGAAGCCAGATTAACTATCTGTTCTCTATTATCATGCGTTATAAAGAGGAACTTTGCGGCAGGTTCAGATTCTTTCAAAGCCTTAAAAAAATCAAGCATTTCATCTGTAAGATACCACCCGCCCAAAGACCCAAGATATGACAGTATCTTATTCTCATCACTAATACCCAATCTCTGTTTCAATACCACTTGATTAACTTCATTGATTTTACTATAATCAAAGTGCTGAAGATCCACGCAGCAGGGTATAACGGAAATAGCTGTTGCTGTGATTGAATAGTTCTTTACTAGTTCTTCTTTCCCCTTTTCAGTGAGTGATATAATATGAGAAGCCTGGAGAAAATATTCTTTTTCTTTCTTCTTATAGGCAGTATAAGCTCTTTTGTAAAGAGGATTTCTTAAATTCCATTGGCCATTGTCTACCCGCTCGTCTACCCAAAAACCCCGCATATCAAAAAGGAAAGGAACACCCTCGTTTCTTTTAAGGTAAAGGCCAGCTGCGGCGGCTACATAGCTGCGGCAATGTGTAAAATCGAATTGGTGAATTCGATGCAGCTGCTTTACTTTTTGCTTCATTTTCCAGCTGTCGTATATTTTCGACAAAAGCGGAGGACGTCTGGAAAAGAATTCATGTTCCCAACGAATATTATTGCTGTCGCAAATTGAGCGAATAATAGCATTTGATTTTTCGAATCGCTCTCTTTTCTCAAAGCTCAATAATGTAAACTCATATCCATGTTTCGACAGGCCAACTAGATAAGGCAACACCTGCGATTGCCCCAGGGGATCTGTCATTCCATCATAGGATATATATAATATCTTTTTAGTCATTCCATTCAGGTAATGGCACCGTCACCGGAAGCTGTTTACGAACAGTCAAATATCTTTTTCTCCAGTTTCTTAACAGCAGCTTTCTTTTGGTAGCGGTCCACATCCGGGTAAGATATAAATTGCCTTTACCAAGTGATTGCTGAGGTACTGATTGATAGTCAAAGGTTACGACCTGCAGCAAATAACCAATCGCTTTTATGTAAAGATCATGTGCATGTTCCATTACAGCCCGGTGAGCTTCTGCCAATGTAGATGAGTTTCTTATATCCAACGTTTCCGTGGTAATTAAGTTGCCAGCATCAATACCGGCATTCAACCACATGATGGTGTTCCCAATAAGATGCCATTCATTATTGGCAATACACCAGTTGGTGCAATTGGGACCGCCCTTTACATAAGGAGAAAGTCCCGTATGAAGATTTATAATACCAATTCTTACTGGCAAGCTGATGAGTGGTTCTTTTACCAATCCTGTTCCCGATACAATTACCAGATCTGGTTTGTAGTTCATTGTAAAAACGCGGGCCTGTTCGTTATTTATAGAAGGTACCTGTATTACAGGTACATCAGGCCAGCCAGGAAATTTATCATCATAGCTGCGCATCAACTCTTTCCACGCATCATATATTTTCTTAAACCTGACTCTGTCTAAGACCGATGTAAATAATGATGCAAGACTTTTCTTTACTTTTAAAGATTTATGCCCATCTACTACAATTCCGGCTACATTATATTTGGCAGCAATTTTATGTGCCAACGCCCTTTGATTAGGCGCATCGCCACACCAGATCACAATTCCATGCTTACTTAGTTCCATATTCTTTTCAGGTTATTGTAAACTCCTGATATTCTGGCTCTGATTTTCCACCATGGCTCCTGGTAAAGCTCCACTCTTGGTATTGCAAAGAGATCTTCTTTAGCATTGTCATAAAATCGTTGTTCTACAGCCAGTCCATATGTATAACCCTTCTCTTTGGCAATAGCTATTACCCGTTCATCAAAACTTCCTATGGGATAAGATATACTAAGTGGCTGTATATTGATAGCCGTATTTACTTTTTGAAAAGAAATGCTTAATTCCTCTGCTATTTCAGCCCTGTCAGCCAGTGATGCCAGCATAGGATGTGTATGGGAATGAGAACCAATAATGAACCCATCATTGCTCAATTGCTTTACATCACTCCAGTTCATCATCTTGTTGTACGGCATTGGTACATCATCGCACTGAAGCAATATCTCATTTACTACTTTAAGCCGATGTGCATTAGGCAGGCTTTTCATCCATGGTTTTACTTGTTTTGCGTTACGTCCATTCCCTTCTTTCAAGTACACCTCTTTTAAATGTTCTGGCACAAACGCCATATTCAGTTCGACTAATTCCTTATGCGTTTGCTGAAAAGCATTATCAATGAGATATGTCCAGGTGGGAATATTCTTATCGATACAATCTGTAACCACATAAAAGGAAGCTGGGCAATTGTACTGTTGTAAAATAGGAGCGGCAAATTCT
The DNA here is from genome assembly GCA_943372905.1 of Bacteroides fragilis. Classification (GTDB taxonomy): domain Bacteria; phylum Bacteroidota; class Bacteroidia; order Chitinophagales; family Chitinophagaceae; genus JJ008. The sequence continues at coordinate 11,207 of CALSAT010000078.1, forward strand.
ATATTGTCTTTATACCCATCATCAAATAAAACAGTAACCAGTTTTTTCCGGTGAGTAAATGCACCCGGATCATTTAGGTAATGCTCCAGCGGCACAACCTGGTAGTGCCGTGCAAGGTATTCAATTATCCTGGCAAAAAGAGCAGGCTTCATTGGAGGCCATAATGAATCAACCTCATCACTAACCCGGTGAAAGAGAAAATTTTTAATCACCATTTAATTCAAAGTATTTTTCATACCACATTTGGAAAAAAATCAATGACCATATCCTTTTATCGTGATAGGTTTTCCCATTTCTAAATTCTTCTACATACCTGGCTATCATCTTTTCATTTAATATCCCTT
>CALSAT010000079.1:0-11467 GCA_943372905.1 Bacteroides fragilis
TAATGAGAACAGTGATAAGGTCATCAGTATTGTTGACACCGCCTATTTAACCAAATGGTTAAAAACAAAACAGCAACAGAACCGCAGCGGCAGAAATTCTTTCAGCGGCCTTATGGTACCAACCGGTAAAAAGGGGGTAGCAGATACAGCACTTGTGGAAACCTATAATCGCTTTTACCAGGCCATCAAAAACAAAAAGATAACCGGCAATGCCTCCGCAGAAGATTATTTCCAGCAGTTGTCAAAAAAATTCCCGGGCAATCCTTACACCCTCGATGCCAAATCAACCCTCGCCGTAGAATATATCAATGAAGCACAGGCAAGGGTGGATGAATACCTCTCCTGTACCGAACTCTCTGCTAAACAAAAGGCCGCCAATTATGAGGCCGGTCTTCGCCTGGAAAAAGCCATCGCCATTCTCCGAGAAGATGATCCTGATTTTGCCAACTCACTCCGCGGACGCATGTACCTCCTCAAAGCAAGCGGAGATATGACAGCCGCTTTTGCCAATGCTTATGCAGCAATGGCCATCGACCGCAACGGGGCCTATATTCAAAACAAACTGGCATTATTGCACTTAGAAAACAACCAGCTAGACAGCGCTAAATATTACGCCGAAAAAGCAGTAAGAACAGCGCCCAAATGGAATTGCGCCTTTACCACACTCGCATTGGTGCAGAATAAAGCCAACAATCTCAACAGCCCTGTTGATTCAGTAAAGAAAAGAAAACCTAACACTGGCAACAAAAAAATACAGTTTGGCGGAGTGGTTGGCGGCGGCCTTAGTCAGATAGATGCCACCTCCCGCACTCCCACCGCCAATGATCGTACGCTGCTAATAGATGTAAAAGGCAAAGCAAAATTTGACCTGGGTATTATTGCACAAATAGGACTTGGCAACTTCGTATCCATTCGCCCTTCTGTGCTGGCTTCCATAGAAAGCAGCGATTTTACGTATGAGACAAGAGGTCTTACCGGTGGTAGCATTACCGAAGTGATTCCCGTTAAAACAACTGCAATCGCAATGCCCATTCCTGTCATCATCCGGTTTTCTAATAAAAATATCTCCCCTTTTATTTCCGCGGGGCCTACATTCAGTTTGTTAATGCAAAAGACTGATGAGAACTCGTCAAGAGTGGCGGTAAAGCCAATAGATGTATTAGGCGACATTGGACTGGGGGTCGATATCGGGCTGCTGAAAAGTCATTTGGTCATTTCACCGGAACTGAAATACTCAAGAGGATTACTATCAGTAAAAGAAGAACAGAATACCGTGTACAGCAATATCATTTCCAAACTGAACCGGCAAACCTTCACTTTCAGTCTTTATCTGCGGGCCAGGTGATAGAGAAATTAGTTAAAAGAAGAGGGTAAATAGATCAGCTTTCTGTCAGCACCACAAACTCCTGCTCCAATCCCAGCGAGTGGGCATAAAGTTGCTCGAGAAAAGGTTTCCCCCATTTTGCATAATAATAAGAAACATTATCCTTTCTTTCCTGCAATCCGTTACCGGGAAACAGGTGCTCCTTTATAGTTCGAATTTGCCGTTGCTGGTCGGCGAATTTTCTCTTCTCCGCCCGCAGCATTTTCTTTTCCAGTTCCTGTAAGCGATAAACGGATTTTGTTTTCAAAGCTTCTACATGCTTTTCCAGTGTGGAATCAACAGCACTTGCCTGCTTTCTGAATGACTCATATAGTTTTTCCAATTCACTCATCGCTCCATTCAGTGTGGTTTCATTCTTACTTTCCCTCGCCACCAGTTTATTCATCAGCTCCTGTTCCGGTAAAAAGAAATCCTCAACAGTAAACCCTAATTTACTAATGGCCTTCTGCCATTTACTCTCCACCACCAGGAAAGAATTGCGCAGCACCAGTATCGGAAAGGGTACCTGGTAATGATCAAACAGGTCCTTCAATTGCAGCCAGTAGGCTGTTTCCCCACCACCACCAATAAAAGCAATATTCGGAAGGATCGTCTCCTGGTAAAGACCGCGGAGAATTACATTCGGACTGAACCGTTCCGGGTGATTATTCAGTTCTTTCAACAATTCTTCCCGGCCGAAAGAAAGAGTGGAATTAAGCACTTTATACGTAGCATCATCAGCTTCTATCCTTTCCCGTTTATCATCCAGCAGGTAAAACAAATTGATCTCCCTCGGATTGGCCTGTACTTTATACCCGGCTTCCTCCAGCTTTTTTGCTGACCGTTCCACAATACCCGAAGCAGTTTGATGCAGCAGGTCGTCCTCAAACAGTTTCACCATTTGCCGTTTCAGAACAGCATTATCAGGTTGCAATACGATCAGCCCGTATTCCGCAAAAAGATGATTGACAAATCCAAAAGTAGCAGCAGCGATCGTCACGCCTTCTTGATAAAATTCCCGGAGAGAAGCAATGATCTCACTGCCGGCAGGCAACACTGTCAATTGCCCTTCCATCAGCCCGATCAGTTTGATCAGCGGCTTATCAATTTTCATCCGGCCCACAGCGCCGGTTTGTTTCGTATCCCAGGTTATCTTTTCTCCACCCACCCAGGTATGGTTCAGTTCATTGAGGTCAGCATCTTCAGAGCCGATATAAAAAACAGGAACAAAGTGCTTACCCGGTTCTGCTGCTTTTAATTGATCTGCCAGTTTGATCACATGAATGATCTTGTAAATAAAATACAGCGGGCCCGTAAAAATATTATTCTGGTGAGCAGTAGTGATGGTAAAGGTATCGGTAGAAAGTAGTGAGTCGATATTCTTGGCTACCAGTTCGCTGGTCGCTGCACCGTTATAATGTTTCTTTAATTCCTGTACCAGCAGTTCCCTGTTGGTCGGAAATTTTTTTCTTGCCTCTATAGCCTTTTGCAAGCCCTGCACAGTAGGTGAATAAGCAAAGAAGGGTTTCAAAGCAGCCGCCTGGTCTATGTAGTCCATAGCGATCTTTGAAAAGGCGCCGGTCTCACGATAAGGCAATCGGGTAGAAGTACAGTTCATAAGAGATTGTAAAAGTAAGAAGTTGAGTACGATACTTAGAACCGGTCAACAACTTTTTAACTAAATCGTTCAACCCTGAACGGTTTTATATCCATACTCACCGCCTGGTTATTCACAATTTCAGACACCAGTTTACCAGAACCCGCACCAAGGCTCAGCCCCAGCATAGAATGTCCTGTAGCCACCGTCACATTATTGTATTTCTTTATCCGCCCAAGATAAGGCAGGCCATCAGCAGAACAGGGCCTGTATCCATACCATATCTTTTCTTTAGCAGGCAATGGCACATCAAAATCAGGAAAGAAACGTTTCACTGCATCCAGCACACCCTGCACCCGGTTTATCCGCGGCGGAGTTTTATGAGAAGTGATCTCCATTGTGCCCCCAAAGCGGATCTTATTGCCATCCATCGGAGTGATGGCCGCCCGCCCTTCCAGCAATATAGCAGGATAATTTACTTTATAAGGAGAATCCTCCAGGGTAACAGAGTAGCCCCTGCCCGGCATCATCGGTATCCTGGTATCCAGCAGCCTCGCCGTTTCCCGTCCCCACGAGCCCGTGGCCAATACCACTTCATCCGTATCATACATCCTGTCGGCTGTAATAACTTTTGTAATACACCCATTCCCTTTTTCAAAAGCCGTCACTTCCTGGTTGGCCAGCATTTGAACTCCCTGATCCTTCAGGTAACCGATCAAACTGCCCATCAGTTTATTGGGAAAACAATGCGCATCACAATTAAACAAAATAGCCCCCAGTCCATTAACACGGGTCTGAGGTTCCATCGATTGCAACTCTTCCCTGCTGATCAGCCTCGTATCACTCAATCCCAATTCATGGGCCTTCTCCACCGTATGTTGCGCATGCTCCCCTCCCGCTGCTGTTTGAAAAATTTCCAGTAAGCCTTTGTGTTCATAGGCAAAATCGAAGCCGGGAATAGTCAGCCAGGATTCATATTCTTTCTTACTCAGTATTGCAATATCTCGTAAAGGAATAGCCGCCGACCGTACATGGTCCTTGGTAGCATGCCGGATAAATTTCAGTCCCCAGTTAATAAGGTTCCAGTCAAGGCGTGGTTGTACATAAAAAGGACTTTTAGAATTCCACATCCATTTAAGCCCCTGCTTCACGATACCCGGAGTAGCCAGCGGTATAAAATGGCTGGGACAGATATACCCGCAGTTACCATAAGAACAGTTGTCACCAAAATCACCCTTATCCAATATCGTCACTTCCCAGCCGGACTGATGCAGATAAAAAGCAGAGCTCAACCCGATGATACCGCCACCAATGATTGTTACTTTCATACGTAAAAATAATTCTTAGAATTCAATGATCATACCCTCTTCCGCCACACCAAAACCAGCCTCCTTCACTTTTCTTTTTTCCGCCGACTCTTTTTTAAGCAACGGATTCGTATGGTTAAAATGAATGAACAACACTTTTGAACGAACAGAATCAGGCAAGCCCGACAACAATTTCATGCTTTCCTCCACAAAAGGATGCGGCACTTCACTCATATCTCTTCCCGGCAGTTCACCATTCTGGTAAAAGGTACCATCAATGATGACCCTGTCAAAAGAACGGACAGCATCAACAAAATCATTATCCCACTTCTCCCATTTATCAATATCCGGAATGAACAGTATTTTCTTTCTCCCATTCGTGATGATGAATCCTGCCGTCTCCGAAAACTCATCCCGGTGCGGCACCCTCACCGGTACCACCCTGAATGAGTTGTTCAATACCACGCTGGTATCTTCACTCATTTTCCGAAGGGTAATATTATTCAGGCTTACCAGTTGGCTCCACGGCCCGTTATGCCGCAAAAAAGAATCCATCCGCGGCAGCGCATACACCGGAATATTACTCGCACCCATAGCTTCCCTCCCAAATTGCATCAGCCCCGTATAATGGCCGATATGTGCATGAGAAAGAAAAATTCCGTCAGGAGTATGATCAGGACCGTTGCGTAAATAGGGCTGAAGGTTTTTTAATTGAGCAGTAATATCAGGCGAAGCTTCAAACAACCAGTATTGGTCAGTAACCCTGTCAACCAGTGCAAGCGAGGTCACCAGTTTCTTAGTTTCCCTGTTCTCCCAATAAGCTTTGCAACACTCCTTTTCACAACCCGCCTGCGGATATCCCGCATCCTGCGCTACGCCCAGTACCAGCAAGAACTGTGAGGGCAGCGTGGCTTCATCCACAGCAGGCTGGTGTTGCTTATCCGGTTGGCAACTGCCAGTTAACAGCAGCAGTAAGAATAAAAAGCCATTGATTGATGCGTTCATTGGTTTGGTTAAATCATGCTTACTTGATTTTTGCACCTTCCACTTCCATCCCGTTCTGGTATAAGGTCATACTGGTTACCGCACCAACGCTATTGCGCACAAACTTTATCTTCGCCTCCACCACTTTCAGGAAAAACCAATCTGTCTTTTCAGAAAACAATTCAAACTTCTCCTGGCCCGTCGCCTGCGCAAATATTTTATCCTGCTCCACCGTAATAGTAATTGAAAAACCCGGCGCCAGTTCATATTCACCCACATATTGCATCAGGGAGTCGGATTGAACAGCAACTCCTCTCTTCACTTCCTCTTTAATACCATAAAGTATATTCCTCACCTTCTGCACCACCAAACCCTGCCGTTCATGATTCTTTAAAACAATGATCGTTCTGTTAGCATCAAGATGCCTTTCAATTAATGTATTATACCCCGGCCATCCACCCGTATGGCTAGCCGTTTTACCGATGCCTTTCAAATCATGTATTCCCCAGCCAAATCCATAATTAGTTTTCTTTCCGTCATTCAGCACACCCGGCACAAAAGCTTCCTGCAACATATCTGCCGGCAACAACTTAGAACTATATAAGGCCTGATCCCATATCAGCAGATCACCAGTGGTAGAGTTCACCGTACCATCCCCCACAATACCATCCAGGCAATACACCATGCTCGCAGTAGCCGGAAGACTGTCAGGCAATACAAACTTTTTGCTTTTATCATCAAACACATAGCCATAGGCATAATCAGGCAATTGCTTTTTCTCAAAGCGGCGGCGAAACACCATGGTGCTTTTCATCCCCAATGGTTTAAAAATATATTTATGCAGGTAAGCACCAAACTCCATCCCCGATACCTTTTCAATGATGCTTGCCAGTAAAGCATAGCCCGTATTACTGTACTCCCATTTCTCACCCGGAGCAAACAAGATCGCAGGTTGATGGGTAGCCAGCAGGTTGATCATGTCTTTGTTAGTAGCGATCTTGGTTGTGTCCCAGTTGATTTCAAATAGCTCCATATAATCAGGCAGACCCGATGTGTGATGCAATAGTTGCCGGATAGTAATATGTTGGTAAGGCAATTCAGGAATGAATTTCCGCAGACTGTCCTCATAGCTAAGTTTACCCTGCTTGCGCAGCAGCATAATGCCCATGGCCGTAAACTGTTTTGATACAGAAGCCAGTTCAAAAACAGAGTTCGCTGCCAGGTCAGCATCAGTGGCAATATTCGCTTTGCCAAAACTCTTCTGGTACAGAACAGTTCCCTTTTCTGCGATCAGAACATTACCATAAAATTTTTGCTCCTTATGCAGTTGGGTAAACAAGCTGTCCAATTGCAGCGCCCTCTCCTGTGCCAGCCCCACCGATGCAAATAAAACCCCGGTAACAACAAATAATTTCCTCATAGTAATAAATTTAAATCACCTGGAATCCGTAGGCATATGGATCATCCTCTTTATCTATCCAGATAGTATTATAGCCATACACTTTAGCCCAGCCTTCCACCGAAGGGCGGATAGCCGGTTTACCCGCCAGCACCAACTCTTCTTCTATCCTCCCGGTAAATTTACTCCCTATAATGCTCTCATGAATAAAAGCATCCCCTTTCTTCAGTTTACCCTTAGCATACCATTGTGCCATGCGGGCCGAGGTACCGGTGCCGCAGGGAGAACGGTCAATCGCCTTATCACCATAAAACACCGCATTCCTCGCCGTAGATGATTTGTCCAGCACAGCGCCTGTCCACAGTATATGCGAACATCCTTTGATCGTATCATCTTCCGGGTGAATGAATGTATACCTTGCATTGATATTCTTCCGCAACTCCCTCGCCCAGGCGATCAGTTGATCAGCCGCATAATGCTCCAACCCCATAAAGTTTTTCTGTACATCTACAATAGCATAAAAATTACCGCCATAAGAAACATCCACCATCAGTTCGCCCAACTCCGGGCAATCCACCACCAGCTCAGCCGAATGCAGAAAAGAAGCCACATTCGTCAGTTTCACACTGGCGCATTTATTATTGTACATCGCATATTCAATATTCACCAGTCCCGCAGGAGCCTCCATCCTCACTATGCCCGGTGTGTTAGGTTGTATCAATCCTTCCTCAATAGCGATCGTAACAGTGCCAATCGTACCGTGACCACACATCGGCAGGCAGCCGCTCGTTTCAATGAATAGTACCGCCACATCATTCGCCGGGTCATGCGGCGGATACAGGATGCTGCCGCTCATCATATCATGACCGCGGGGTTCAAACATCAGTCCCGTTCTTATCCAGTCATATTCGCGGAGAAAATGCTGCCGCTTCTCGCTCATGTTGCGCCCTTCCAGCACCGGCCCGCCCTCTTTAACCAGGCGAACAGGATTACCACAGGTATGCGCATCAATACAGTTAAATAGGTGCTTCATAATTTATTTAATAACAAAACCAAACCCAAACCTAAACCTTTGGAGGGTTCTAAACCCCTCCAAAGGTTTAGGTTTGGTGCTCCCAATATTTAGATTTAGTTTTTGTTCTCCAAAGCTTTAGGTTTTATCCTCCAAAGGTTTAGGTTTGGTGCTCCCAATATTTAGATTTAGTTTTTGTTCTCCAAAGATTTAGGTTTTATCCTCCAAAGCTTTAGGTTTTACCCTCCAAAGGTTTAGGTTTGGTGCTCCCAATATTTAGATTTAGTTTTTGTTCTCCAAAGCTTTAGGTTTTATCCTCCAAAGGTTTAGGTTTGATGCTCCCAATATTTAGATTTAGTTTTTTTTCTCCAAATCTTTAGGTTTTACCCTCCAAAGGTTTATATAAGTTCATGATAGGCCCGGAACTTCTCCACTCCCCCATAAGCTTTCAGCACGGCCTCCCGTTCCAATTTAGTAGGCGATTCGCACAAAAAAGCAGTATAAGAACTATAAGGCCATTGATGCATTTCCTTCACAAAACCATGGTGCACAGGATTAGAATGAATATAATGCACCACCCGGCAAAAAGAAGTATCATCAACGATAGCTGCCTTTTTCAGGTTCTGCATAAATAAGCTCCCCTTTCTGCCATACAATTTATTAAAGGCCTGTGTATAGCTGTTAAACACATTCGAAAAGGATTTGCTCACTTTCTTCACCAGTTCCGCTTCACTAAGCCCAAAAGAATCCGCCAGCAAAACTTTTACCCCTGTCTGTTCTTCCAGTTGCTGCTCTTTCAATTGCCGGAACCAGGGAATAAGTTCCGCAGAAGGCCGGATCTTGCAACACAAATGGAAATGATTCGGCATCAGGCAGTAGGCATATAATTGTGCCACCGGCAACACATGCTGCGATAATCGCTCAAGGAAAAAATCATAATTCCTGTGTTCAGCAAAAATGTTTTCAAAACCGTTGGCGTGATTGTACAGGTGGTACATAGCACCAGGTAGCATACGGATTATTTTAAGCGTAAAATACTATTAATAAAATAAACGACCTCCCCACATAAACCTTTGGAGGGTTCTAAATCCCTCCAAAGGTTTATGTGGGCGTTCTAAATCCCTCCAAAGGTTTATGTGGGCGTTCTAAATCCCTCCAAAGGTTTATGTGGGCGTTCCAAACCCCTCCAAAGGTTTATGTGGGGTTTCCAAACCCCTCCAAAGGTTTATGTGGGGTTTCCAAATCCCTCAAAGATTTAAGTCGATGTTTCCCAAATCCCTCCAAAGGTTTATGTCGGCGTTCTAAATCCCTCCAAAGGTTTATGTCGGGGTTCCAAACCTCTCCAAAGGTTTAAGTCGGGCTAGTTCCACCAGTAAGCTTCCGCTCAGGCCATTCAAACGTTTAGTTTATTTCTGTAAATTCGTCACCACATCGCTTCTATATGGAAACCTACGGAAAGATACTCCTCATCGCTATGCCCGCCTTCCTCTTGCTCGTCCTTTTTGAAAAATGGTATGGCTGGCGCAAAGGCAAAGACACCGTCCGCAATATGGACATGATCAGCAGTTTGACCAGCGGCGTCACCAATGTCACCAAAGATGTCATCGGGTTGTACTTCGTCGTCCTCGCCTATCCTTTCTTTCTCGATCATCTCGCCATCACCACCGTTTCCAACCAACTTATTACCTATATCATCGCCTTTATGGCGCTGGACTTCGCCGGCTATTGGGTACACCGCCTGCAGCATGTCACGAATTTTTTCTGGAACGGGCATATCGTCCACCACAGCAGCGAAGAGTTTAATCTCGCCTGTGCCCTCCGCCAGAGCATCTCATCCATTGTAAAAACATTCGCCATCTTCTTATTACCCGCCGCCCTGCTCGGTGTACCAGAGATAGTGGTCGCCACAGTAGCGCCCCTGCATCTCTTTGCACAGTTCTGGTACCACACACAACATATCAACCGGATGGGAGTCCTCGAAAAGATCATCGTCACACCATCCCATCACCGGGTGCACCATGCCATCAATCCCGAATATATCGATAAGAACTACGGACAGATATTCATCTTCTGGGACAAATGGTTTGGCACCTACCAGGAAGAAAAGCCAGAAGTGCCGCCCGTATATGGCATCACCCGGCCCGTACGCACCTGGAATCCCATCAAGATCAACTTCCAGCATGTATGGCTGTTGCTAAAAGATGCCTGGCGCACCCGCAACTGGGCCGACAAGTTCTTGCTCTGGTTCAAACCCACCGGCTATCGCCCCGCAGATGTAGCAGCCAAATACCCCGTATATAAAATAGAAGACGTGTATCATTTTCAAAAATATGATACCCGCACTTCCACCACCTTCAATGCCTGGACATGGGTACAAACCATCATGGTCCTTTTATTCGTCAGCTACCTCTTTGGCAATATCGCCCCCATCAATACACTCGACAAGAACTATATCTTCTGGTATGGTGGCTTCATCTTTTTAAGTGTGTATGCCCTCACCGAACTCATGGACCGCAACCAGTACGCCATCATCTGGGAAGCCTTCCGCTGCGGCCTCGGCCTCTATTTCCTCTATACGCAGAATGATTGGTTTGGCGCCGGCAGTTATCTTGCCACCGCAAAATATATAGCCGGGGCATACTTTCTACTATCGTTGATAGTAACGGGATGGTTCACCATCAAACATTACAAAGAAGACCTGAGGCCTGCCATGTCATCCTGAGCAGAACCCATAAATTGTTGCACAGCACACGACTCAAACTTCAGGAAGAACTCTCTGTCCCGATATTGGGAAAGCACATCCCCTACCTGGAGAGCCTGTCCCGCAGAAGCGGGAGGCAGCAGCATCTTACAGTAAAGAAAAGTCCGAAAGGGGTGGGTCAAAAAAAAGCCGTTAATATTCATTTACCCGGCTGCAGGCTGCTATCATCTCCAGTACACACACCACCGTATCCCCAACCAATTCCAATCCATCCAAGCATCGTTTCCCCCCCCAAAAAATTAAATACCACACTCACCAACCAAAAACCAGCCTTCACAAACAAAAAAGCCTTCTTACAAAAGGAAGCCATTCCCTGCCATTAATCCTCCGCACTGAATTTTAATTTTAATCGTTTAGTTCTTCACTGTTTTCACATCCGTACCGGCATACACTGATCAAACAAAACAGCAGCCCGGTTGAAAAAACAGGAAACAAAACGAAATAAATTAATAAACAAAAAAACACTGTTATGAAATCAACCACAGAAACCGGCCATGCCAAAAATGTAGCCAACTTTAAAGAACTCATCGCTTTATGCAAAGGACATGGTACAGCCTACAACCCGGCCAATCCAACCCTTTCAATGGCAAACCTTGAATCCGTGTACGCACAGGCAGAAGCCGTACTCAAAGTAGTAAAGACAAATGAAAATGCGTTTGATAATGCCACCAATAAACGGACAGATACATTCAAACCATTAAGGCCCCTTGCCACCAGGATCATCAACGCCCTGGATGCAACAGAAGCCTCCGAAGAAACCGTAAAAGATGCAAGAACGATCAACAGGAAATTACAGGGACAACGGGCCAACGCAGCAAAAAAAGAAGCACCCAACGCAGAAGGTCAAACACCCGGATCAAAAAAGAAGATCTCCTCCAGCCAGCAGAGTTTCGATCTGCAGATTGACCATTTCGATAAATTAGTAACACTCCTCGCAGCCGAACCCAATTATAACCCCAATGAAACAGACCTCAAACTAACCGCCGTAAAGTCAGTGCTGGCAGAATTAAAAACCGCCAATTCAAACGTAATTAATATGTACGA
>CALSAT010000080.1:0-11414 GCA_943372905.1 Bacteroides fragilis
TGCACACCATTTACTGTAAGGTACATTACATATTGGGTGGGAAATGCCACGCTGGTAATATTCCAGTGCAGTAACGCATCAAAATGATACAGGCCGGTGGAAGGTGTAACAAATGTAGGGGGAAAATATACGCTGGGGTCATCATATTCCTCTGTGGTGAAAATGATAGTAGTATTCGAAGAGGGATCGATATTGTAACCGCTGCCGCCGATCACTGCTTTAAAGCCACTGTTCATAGCAGCATTTGTTTGCCAGCTGGCCAGCCCCGTCGCATCGCTCGTCAATACTTTTCCTGCACCCGGAGCACCGCCTCTGATCTTAATTTCACCGTTGATATCCAGTTTGACATCCGGAGCATTCCAGCCGATTCCTACGTTACCATCGTCAGTAATCGATATTCTTTCCTGCAGGATATTTTGATCGGAGGCGGCAAAGGTAAAAAAGCCAATACGGGCAAATACCGAACCTGTGCCAATGGCTTTGATAGCACCTGTAAAATAATTCCCATTCTTAAAATAAATTCCTGAATTGGTATTGACAGCAAGTGGATTAGAATTATCCAGCATCAACAGGGCAGTATCGGATGAACTGCTGATATGCAGTTTCATTGCTGGTGTACTGTTGCCAATACCGACGTTCTGTGCAATAGAACTAAATGGAAGCAATGCTGTAATGGTAAACAGCATAACGGCTCTGCTGGTTATTCTCATAAAAAGGTTTTCGAAAAGGTAAGGAATATTTTATAGCAAACTCATGACCAGGTAGCAAATCAGCTTAATTTCTTCTTTTTGAGCAGGGTTAATTTATCATTATTTGTATTTCTTTTCTACATTTGAACAACACTAATTTCCCTTCATGCAAAAAGATAAGATACTTGTAATAGGAGCCTCCGGACAGATAGGAGTAGAACTTACACTGGCCCTCCGTAAAATGTATGGTAACGCCAACGTGGTAGCTTCTGACCTGCGGGAGCAAAATCCGTTGCTGGAGGGTACAGGCCCCTATGTATCGCTGGATGTAATGAATAAGGAAATGCTGCATGTGCAGGTGATCCGGCAAAATATCACCCAGATATATTTACTGGCTGCCATACTTTCTGCCACCGGTGAAAAGAATCCCAACCTCGCCTGGCATTTAAATATGCAGGGCCTGTTGAATGTGCTGGATATTGCCAGAGAAGAGAAATTGCATAAAGTGTACTGGCCCTCTTCCATTGCAGTATTTGGCCCCACCAGCCCGAAACAAAACTGCCCCCAGCAAACTATCATCGAGCCTACGACGGTGTACGGCATCAGTAAGTATGCCGGTGAATTTTGGTGTAATTATTTCTTTCAGCGATATGGAGTGGATGTAAGAAGTATACGCTATCCCGGTTTAATATCATACAAATCTGCACCCGGTGGCGGTACTACCGACTATGCCGTGGAGATCTATCATGACGCACTGGATGATAAAAAATATGAGTGTTTTTTGAAGGAAGATACCTATCTCCCCATGATGTATATGCCCGATGCCATCAGGGCTACCATTGAACTAATGGAGGCCCCTGCCGAAAAAATAAAGATCCGTACCTCGTACAATGTTTCTGGCATGAGTTTCTCCCCCAAAGAGATCGGGGCAGAGATCAAAAAGCATATTCCGGATTTTTCCATTACTTACAAGGCTGATTACAGGCAGGCCATTGCCGATAGCTGGCCGCAAAGCATAGATGATTCAGTAGCACGAAATGACTGGGGTTGGAAAGAAGAGTTTGACCTGGCCGCCATGACAAAAGATATGCTGGCTAATTTGAAATAACCGTACCATTTCCCAATCCGGTTACCAGCGCATACATCACCAGGCCTGCGGTATTACGAACACCAATCTTTTCCATCAGGCATTCCCTTTCTTTTCTGGTAATATTTTTATCCAGCGGATCATTGCACAGGTGTACTAAGATTTCTTTTTCTGTTTCGGTAAGTTCAATATTCTCTTTAAAAGTGGGGAGCAGGTTGTTTTTTAGGATCAGCTCCCTGAGCAATGTATTTTCAATCGGCTCATTAAAGAAATAACCGTTTTCGGTAAGCGCATAAATGGCGCTGCGGATATCTTCCGGTTCTGTATTTTTCAACAGGTAACCATTGGCACCCGACTTCACCAGGTGAGTAATGAATTTTTCATCCTCATACATACTGATCACCAGTACTTTTATCTGCGGGTATCGCTGGCGTACAATATTGGTAGCTTCTATTCCACCCATCACCGGCATCTTCAGGTCCATCAGGATAATATCAGGGCTGATAGATGCCAGCGCTTCCAGCAATTCAGCGCCATTATCTGCTTCCAGCACCACTTCTATGTTCTCATCCGCAGAAAGGATGGCTTTCAGCCCGTCGCGGAATACTTTATAGTCATCTGCTATGGCGATATTGATCCTGTTCATGCCGCTACTGTTTTTACCGGCACAGTAATATGTATGCGGTATCCATCGGCGTCCTTGCTAAAGCGAATAGAACCTTTAAGCAGAATAATGCGGTTGCGGATATTCTTTAATCCCAATCCTTCTTTCCGGAAGCTGAGTTCTTCAAATTGCTCCTGTGTAAGCCCCTCTCCGTTATGAAATATTTCCAGTTGCAGTTCAGCGCCTTTCAGTGAAGAGCTGATCTTTAATATTTTGGCGTCGGCATATTTTAAAATATTATTCACCAGTTCCTGTACCATCCGGTAAGTACTGATGTCCTCCTCATGATGTTCAGATATGTACTTCTCATCAAGGTCCGTATCAGCTTCAATAGCAGAACTGCTGACTGTTTTTTTAATGAAGTCACGGATGGCTTCATTGAGGCCGAATTCTTTTAAGATGTTGGAATGCAGGTTGTGGGAAATACCCCTTACTTTTTTGATCACTTCATTCAGGAGGCCGCGTCCTTTTTCATGCATTTGCTGGTCTCTTTCATCCAGTGATGCGGCTTTAATGCCCAGCAGGTGGAGTTTGGCAGAAGACAATATAGCGCCTACTTCATCGTGCAGTGTTTCGGCAATACGGTGCCGCTCCGTTTCCTCACTTCGTACAGCAGCTTCTATCAGTTGGTTTTGTTGTTGCTCTTTAAGGCTTTGGAGGTTAAGTTGATATTTCAGTTTCTTCCGCTGACTAATGATAAGAGCAACGAGAAAACTTGCAAAAAGCAGTAGCATCGCCGCAATGCCTATGATAACTAAGAAACGGATATCTGTTTGTTGATTCATTAATAAATTTTCATCTTATATGACAGTAGCCGGGTATGAAAAGAGAAACTATACTGTGAAATTGTGAATCTTGTCAACCTGCGTTTGATTTTGTTAGCCCGTTTTTTGCTATTTGATATAGGGTTGATCCGATAGCGAGGCATAGTATAACAAAGCACATTTTTCTGATAGTCATCGTGATCCATCCAAACCAAAGGTCATTGGAGGAAAGCTGGTAAAAGAACAGGTAAATAAAAAGAGTGGTCACTTCATAAAGTCCGATTCCTGCACATACAAAGAATGAGGAGTGTTTCACCCAGTTCGTATCGCTTTCATCTTGCATGGTGTAAAGGAAGAATGATGAGCACAAAACGATCAAAATCAACCCTTCTGCTGCATGCAGACGGCTGCTGATGTAGAGTGGGCTTTCCAGAAAAATAAAATTCAATATTATCAGGCCCAGGTACAATATGAATCCTATTTTGTATGGGGCCATACTTTTCTGAGGTCTTATGGAAATGATAAACCATCCGAAGAAAAGAACTCTGGCAACAGAGTGCAGATTGTAATAAATATTATTGTTGTCCAACAATGGCGGCATGTATGAATGAAAGGCATAGAGTACTATTGCCGCCAGGTTAAGGAAGAGAGCAATAAAAAGATAAATGCGTACGGGCCTGACCAATTTATGCGTCGGGCGGTACGCAATTAAAATGGCCAGAGGTATCAGTAAAGACCATACCTCTGCCCATTCGTTTAGCTGAAATAAAATACTATTCATATTTAGAACTCAACCTTGGTTATTTATTCCAGGTCAGGACAATAGGGAGGACAAGGATTTGTCTCCATATCTACTGCACCTGCACGTACTCCTGTTCTTACCACTTCCACGGCGTAATTTACATATTCGGGGTCCTTAGGATATCTTTCGGGGGTGAACAGGATATACTCAAAGGAATTCAAGGTACCATCTTCATTTAATATATCCAAACTGGCTATACTAATTTGGTTGTTGGCCAGAACTGTCGGTCCGGAAAGAAGAAAACCTTCCACGGAGGTGTCGATAGATAGTATAGTTTTTCCATCCACATATACAAAGCCGTTTGCCTTTCGGGGATAGGCCATTAGTTGCATATTACTATAGGCATTAGCAGCTTCGCTGGTGTAAAATTGTAAGAGTATGTTGCTGATGGTGTCAGGCGAACCTGGCTTTGTCCATTCGTTATCTACCCATACTTGTAATTGTGATCTGTCGAGCCTTAAAACAGGCAGTCTGAAATCACTGATTCCGGAAGTGTTGTTTTCAGTCATGATTTGGTTTTTTTGATGGTTTGTAAATAGAATGCAGTTTTTTGCGTGATGGGAAATCTAATCTAATTTAAACCGAACATACGGGTTTCCAAAGCTTTCAATATTAAATAGTTTTTACACTTTTCTTGGAGGGTGATATCCTCAGCCTAAAAGAGAAATATATTTCCTAAGTGTCTTTACTTACCACAATTTATTATCTCCCCGGCAGTTTTACAACCCATTTATAAAAAATACCATGTTTATGGTATGCCATTTTGCACCAAAAGGCCCAAAGGCGGGGTAAAAAGGGAAGAGTGGTGAGAAACGGATGGAGGAAATGAGACAAGCCGGAATGTGACTGGTTACCGCTCAATAGTAAATTTCGTAAACGGATGCAGGGGTAATTCTTCAGTGGCAATCGTATCGACCATAGCTCCTGGCGGACCGGTTTTGCACCAGGTCTTTAATGCAGCTAATTGTTCGGCAGTTCCGGTAGCAATAACATATACAGATCCGTCAGGTAGATTTTTTACAAAGCCTGTAATTCCGAAATCCGACGCTTTTTCTTTTGTGCTTTGACGATAATATACACCCTGCACCTTTCCGCTTATGGTAATAGAAATAGTTTTCTTCACCTGTTACAATTGAAGAAGAGCTGTTATTTGTTCAAGATATAATTGATCTGTTTCATCAAACCGATCATATGCGTCACTATCCACATCCAGCACGGCCACTACTTGTCCATTCCGGAATACCGGGACCACAATTTCCGATTTGGACAAGCTGCTGCAGGCAATATGCCCCGGGAACTTTTCTACATCAGGTACGATCAGCGTCTTCGCCGCCGCCCAACTGCTGCCACATACGCCACGGCCTTTTTTGATACGGGTGCAGGCCACCGGCCCCTGGAATGGGGCCAATACCAACTCTTCCATATTGCCACTATCCGTTTTCACTGTATAAAAGCCCACCCAAAACCAGCCGAATTGTTCTTTCAGCGCCGCCGCTATATTAGCCATATTAGCTATGGTGTCTGTTTCGCCTTCCAGCAATCCTTTGATCTGCGGAATGAGTGCCTGGTATTGTTCTTCTTTAGTGCCTTTGTGTATTTGTAAGTCTTCTGCCATTGCGCAAAGATAATAAGGTGGCATCTTTATATCATGCAACAGGAGAAGCACACCGGGGAAGTTCACGGGGTTGGATTACCCGGTTTACTGCTTCACTGCGTTCAATTATTTGCCCTACCCGCAAGATGCTTCTTACCCAAAATGCTCTAACTTCCCTAAAAATTATCTACTGCATGAGAAAGTGTTTACTGCTAGGTTGTTTATCACTTATTTCAGGTGTCATCGTAGCGCAGCAATTTGGCGGCCATCCCCCTTCGCATAAATGGAAGCAGGTCAATACAGACACAGCAAGGATCATCTTTCCTACAGGGCTCGACAGCCAGGCCAGCCGGGTGGCGTCTATCGTTCATTATATGGCCCGTCAGAAGCCTGTTTCATTGGGGAATAAACTGCAAAAGATAAATATCGTATTACAAAACCACACTACAGTAGCAAATGGATATGTGGGATTAGGGCCTTTCCGCAGCGAATTCTACCTGACACCCCCCATGGATAATTTCCAGGAAGGGAGCATCGGATGGGCAGACCAGTTGGGCATACATGAATACCGGCATGTGCAGCAGTTCAACAATTTTAATAACGGCCTCAGCAGCCTGATGAAAGTATTATTTGGCGAGGAAGGTTTTGCCCTGGCTATCAACGCAGCTATACCCGATTGGTTTTATGAAGGCGACGCCGTGTACAGCGAAACCGCACTTACCAACCAGGGAAGAGGCCGGTTACCACTGTTCTTAAACGCCTATCCTTCATTATGGCAGGCCGGGAAAAAATATTCATGGATGAAATTACGCAACGGTTCCCTGAAAGATTATGTGCCGTCTCATTATCATTTGGGTTACCTGCTGGTGAACTATGGAAGAGATAAGTATGGCGCTGACTTCTGGACCAAAGTAACCAAAGATGCCAGCGCTTATAAAGGTTTGTTCTATCCATTGCAGGCAGCCATTAAAAGACATGCAGGAGTGGACTACAAGACTTTTTATACGGCCGCTTTCGACTGGTATAAAAAGATGAGCAGCGAGATGCAAATAAACGGAACGCAGCAAGAGACGATCAACAAGGGGAATGAAGCCGCCAATAACAATATATTCCCCGTGAAGAAGAAGTTTGTGACGAGCTATTTTTTTCCTTACAGTGCCGGACCTGATTCGCTGATATACCTGAAATCAAGTTACCAGCAGCGCCCCACCTTTTATATAAAGGATAAGGAGGGTGAACATAAACTCCGGATACGGGATATTTCATCCGATGAACAATTCAGCTACCGCAACGGAAAGATTGTTTACACCGCTTTTGAAAGAGATGCCCGGTGGAGATGGCGTGACTATAGTGTGATCAAAATACTGGATATAAAAACAGGAGAGCAAAAAAGCCTGACTGGTAAAAGCAAGTACTTTACCCCTGATATATCCGCTGATGGTTCTAAAGTGGCCGCCGTACAGGTAGCCACTACGGGTAAAAGCGAACTGCATATATTAAATGCCCAATCTGGTGAACTCCTGCAGCGGATTCATTCAGCAGAGATCATATTGTTTACCGATCCCAAATTCATCGATGCTGATAACCTGGTTACCGCCGTGCGCCTGAAAGATGGGAGGATGGCATTGGCAATGGCAGAAATATTATCGGGTAATACGACCCGCTTTACGCCGCCTTCTTTTAATGTAGTGGGCTTTCCCTGTGTAACCAATGGGGTAATTTATTTTACAGCTAATTATGGCGGCAATGATGATGTGTTTGCCCTGCGGATGAGTGATAAGAAAATATATAAGATCAGTAACGGGCCGCTGGGTAATTATTTTGTAAATGCAGGCGATGGAAAAGTCACCTGGTCCGCTTTTACGGCTGAAGGGTATCAATTGCAGCAAATAGATGAAAAGAACATCACCTGGACAGCCATCAGCACGGCAGTAGCGGAATCATTACAGGAAAAATTTACTGTAAGTGCCGGGGCAGATAATGGTGATATACTGCTCGGCAAAGCACCGGCAGGGAGTTTTGCAGTTAGTGATTACAAGAAAGGCACAAGGCTGCTGAACTTCCATAGCTGGCGGCCTTATTATGAAGATCCCATCTTTACCTTCTCTTTATATGGGCAAAATGTGTTGAACACTATGGAAACGGAGTTGTTTTATGCCTACAACCAGAATGACCGTAAGAGTTCGGTAGGTTTCAATGCAGTGTATGGGGCATTATTTCCTTACCTGAATGTGGGCACGGAGCTGACCTTTGACCGGGAAGAAGTTTCCGGTAGCCGCCTTCGCCGCTGGAATCAGTTAGACAGCCGTGTCGGCCTGAGCATACCCCTGGCTACAGTGAAGGGACGAACTTTCCGCAATTTCAACATCAGCAGTTTCTATGTATTGCGTAATGAGTTTAACCAGGGTTTCTTTAAAGATTCGGTCGGTAATACGGCCATAAGTTATTTGCAGCATAGTATTTCCTGGTCGCAGCAGGTACAGCGGGCCGTGCAGCATATCTTTCCACGGTTTGCTTATTCTTTATCAGCAAGCTACCGGCATGCCATTTCAAAATATGAGGCCAATCAACTGATCGCTAATGGTGCTTTGTACTTACCCGGGTTGATGTCATCACATAATTTTCAGTTCACCGGTTCTTTCCAGGAAATAGATACCCTGGGGCAGTTATCATTTGCGAACCGCTTTGCTTATTCAAGAGGCTATACAGGGCGTTACTTTTCCCGTATGTGGAGATTATCAGCGAATTATCACTTGCCGCTGATCTACCCGGATTGGGGCTTTGCGAATATCCTTTACCTGCAACGGGTACGGGCCAATATCTTTTATGACTTTACCAAAGTGTATTCAAGAGATAAAACACAGAGCCGTGACCAGCGAAGTGTGGGTGGTGAAATATTCGTAGATACCAAATGGTGGAACCAGTACCCGCTTACGTTTGGCTTCCGGGTAAGCCGCCTGCTGGACAGAGACCAGTTTGATGGTTTCCAGGGAACGATCTTCGAGTTTATATTACCGGTAAGTATCCTGCCGAGATAGGGAGGGAAACTGCAAGTGTATGAGTTTCGAACTTTCAGGCCCGTAACTCATACACTCGTAACTATAAGCTGCTTAGGCTTTCCTCTATCACTTTGATCTTCTCTTCCGCATCGGCTTTTTTCTTTCTTTCTATATCAATTACTTCCGGTTTGGCATTTTGTACAAACCGCTCATTACCGAGTTTCTTTTCTACGGATGTTAAAAAACCTTTCAGGTAGTCCAGGTCTTTTTGTAATTGTTCTTTTTGCGAAGCAGTGTCAAGCACTGTGGTAGTTTCAATGAAGAATTTATCTTTTTGCACCACGACTGTAATACTGTTGGCCACAGAAGCTTCTGTATAGGATACTGATTCAGCATTTACCTGTTTGAGTAAAATGCTTTCAATAGATTTATAGGTTTCACTATTCTCTGTAAGTATATGCAGTTTGATGGTGTCTTTCGGTTTCAGTTGGTTTTTGTTTCTTGCATCACGGATAGCGGTAATAACTTCTTTCAATAAAACAGCATCAGACAAGATGGCTTTATCAGCAGTCTTTGCAGTCGCATATTGTTTTACTGTTAAATCATCGTTCCGTTCTTTCAACTGATGATAGATCTCTTCTGTAATAAAAGGCAGGAACGGATGCAGCAATTGCATCAGTTCTTCAAAGAAGCCAACTGTTTTCTCATATACAGCTTTATCAATTGGCTGCTCAAAGCCGGGTTTTACCCATTCCAAATACCAGCTGCAGAAATCATCCCAGATAAGTGAGTACAACGTTTTTAATGACTCACTCAACCGGAAATCTTTAAACTGATCATCTAATTGAATTCGTACTTCATTCAACCTATTCTCAAACCATTCAACAGCAAAACTCGAAACTCCAGACTCGGAACCCGAAACTCTTCCTTCCCACATCTTCACTAACTTCAATGCATTCCACATCTTATTGATGAAGAATTTCCCTTGCTCATTACTTGCCTGGTCCCACATCAAATCATTTCCGGCCGGGGAAGAGATCATAATACCAAAGCGAACAGCATCCGCACCTTCCTCTTCTATCATTTGTAGCAGGTCGGGAGAGTTGCCCAGGCTTTTACTCATTTTTCTTCCCTGCTTGTCCCGAACTATGCCAGTAAAATATACTTCGTTAAAAGGTTTCTGTCCTTTGTATTCATAACCCGCCATTATCATACGGGCCACCCAGAAGAAAATGATCTCTGGTGCAGTAACTAAAGTGTTGGTAGGGTAGTAGTAGTTTACATCTTTGTTATCAGGATTGCTATATCCTTTAAATACTTCAAATGGCCATAGCCAACTGGAGAACCAGGTGTCTAGACAATCTTCATCCTGTTTTAATTGTGCATTGCTGATTGAATATTTTGTATTGAATATTTCTTTTGCCTCAGTTTCAGTAGCTGCAACAACAAATCTTCCTTCCGCATCATACCATGCCGGTATTCTGTGCCCCCACCAAAGCTGTCTTGAAATGCACCAGTCTTTGATATTCTCCATCCAGTGGCGATAGAGATTTTTAAATTTTGCCGGATAAAATTTTATTTCATCATCCATTACTGCATCCAATGCTGGGCCTGATATTTTTTTCATATCTACCCACCACTGCAATGATAATCTTGGCTCAACAACTGCATCCGTTCTTTCACTATAACCAACTTCGCTGGTGTAGTCTTCAGTTTTTAACAAGAAACCTTTTTCCTCCAGTTCCTTAGCAATTTTTTTTCTTGCTTCAAAACGGTCTTCACCAATATATATCTGAGCTTCAGCATTCAGGGTGCCATCTTCATTAAATATGTCAACAACTTCCAGGTTATGCTTTTGCCCAAGCTGGTTATCGTTCATATCGTGCGCCGGAGTTACTTTCAATGCACCTGTTCCAAAATCCATTGTTACATATTCATCGGTAATAATTGGTATGCGACGATTGATCAAGGGTACAAACGCAAATTTTCCGTGCAAGGGTTTATATCGTTCATCATCAGGATGTACACAAATAGCAGTATCACCCATTATTGTTTCCGGACGTACGGTTGCTATAACTATGTATTCATCACCGGGCACATCCAATTTATATCGCAAATGATACAATTTCTGCTGCGTTTCTTTCCGTATTACTTCTTCGTCACTTAAAGCTGTTTTTGCTTTCACATCCCAGTTTATCATTCGCTTACCACGGTAGATAAAACCTTTGTTGTATAAATCAATGAACACATTGATCACCGATTGGTAATAATCCGGGTCCATCGTAAAACTGGTGCGGTCCCAATCCAGGCTGCAACCCATTTTTTTCAATTGCTGTAAAATGATGCCGCCATATTTCTCTTTCCATTCCCAGGCATATTTTAAAAAGTCTTCCCGGCTGAGTGATGATTTGGCAATGCCTCTTTCCCGCAGCATCTGCACCACTTTGGCTTCTGTGGCAATAGAAGCATGATCGGTACCCGGCACCCAGCAGGCATTTTTTCCCTGCATCCTGGCCCGCCGCACCAGTATGTCCTGGATCGTATTATTCAGGCAATGGCCCATGTGCAGTACACCGGTTACATTAGGCGGAGGAATAACGATGGTATAAGGTTCACGGTCATCCGGTTCACTGTGAAAATAATTTTTATCCATCCAGTGCCGGTACCATTTCTCTTCAGCAGCTATATGTTCAAAATTCTTAGATAATTCCATTGTAAATACATTTTTTGGTGTCGGCTACAGTACTACTATCAGCTCCGTTCCGCCACCCGGCGGACACTTCAACTGTATGAATTCTATTGAGCTGATACAATA
>CALSAT010000081.1:0-11398 GCA_943372905.1 Bacteroides fragilis
ACCGCCATAATTATAATTGTTAATGATGATTGTTGTTTGATGAATGATCGTCATATTCCTTCTGCGGTCAACACAGTAATCAAAAAGACGGGGGGAGGTGATATAACGTCGCGGAGCAAAGCACCAGTAATTATCCGGTGGAGCATAACCGCCAATGTTAAAATTCACATTGATATTAATACCCGGTCTGATGGGCGCCCAACCATAATAATCGCCGCCATCTCTCCAGGCCACCCAGGCAGGCGACCATTCATAACCCGGCACCCAAAACCATCCATAGTAATCATCTTCTTCCCACCGGCCATAGTGGAAGGGGGCCCATCCCCATTCATAGTCGGAGACCCACATCCATTCATAGTTTTCTGTCCATACCCAGTGTCCATTGCTGCTATAAGGACGAAAATCATCGCCGGCATCCGGCACCCATACATAGCCATATTCCGGATAATCAACCCATTGTCCATGCGGGCTCAGTTCATCGTAAAAGGTTTGGTAAGATACATCCCGGTCATTGCCATAATCATACTGCGCCGAGACGGTGTTTCGAAGTGAGCTGCCCAGCACCAGTACAAATGCTACGGCAGTCAGTTTCAAGATACGCTTCATGGTGATACTTTTTTTTGTGTAATAAATTGATGCATACGGAAATCGTTTGTGGTTTTCTTTCTTATTACTATGCTATGACGCTATAATTATGCCGGAAGAGCGGGAGGTTTACTGCGCTAAATAGGTTTTAGCAAAATATTGTATCACTGTTAAAAGCTGAATGAAGTCTGTCAAGAGTTAGCTACGCAGGATAATATCGTTATGAACTCTGCTAATAAAAAAGGCTGCCTTGAAAGGCAGCCCTGTAATATGATCTTTAAACTTTATTTCCATACAGCATTTTGCCTTTTCTGTACCACTGTCCAGTCCACCACATTCCACCAGGCATTAATATAATCCGGGCGGCGGTTCTGGTATTTAAGATAGTAGGCATGCTCCCACACATCCAATCCCAACAAAGGCGTTCCTTTTAATTCGCTGGTATCCATCAATGGGTTATCCTGGTTAGGTGTAGAACCAACCACGAGTTTTTTATCTGCCGTCATTACCAGCCAGGCCCAACCACTGCCAAAGCGGTTCTTACCCGCATCGGCAAACTGAGTCTTGAATGCCTCGAAAGAACCAAAGTCTTTAATGAATGATTTCATAATGGCTGACTGTGGCACGTTAGAGTCCACCGGGCTGCGCATGCTTTTCCAGAAAAACTCATGGTTATAATGTCCGCCGCCGTTGTTGCGCATTTTGGCGGTATACTTAGATATGTTTCCCAGCAAGGAGTTGAGAGTGGTTTTGCTCTTGTCCACCCCTTCTGCAGCCGTTGCGTCGGCAAGATTCTTGGCATAAGCAGCTGCATGTTTGGTATAATGGATCTCCATCGTCATTGCATCCACCACCGGCTCCAGTGCATTGTAGGCATAGCCAAGGGGTTGCTGCGTATAGGGAATCTCTTCACCGTTAAAACGATTATCGTCAGTACTGCCATACTCTTTGGCCCAGGCAGGTAATATGGTTAAAGACAAACCAGCCGCCAATCCGGCTTTGCCTGTGGTTTTCAAAAATTCCCTCCGGTCATTTTTATTTTCTCTGCTCATGATCATGTATTTAATAATTAAACCCTGGTACATCCACCGAAAAACCAGCTACTAAAATTAATCCTATTTATTGCATCACCCTCACTTTGACTGTAAAGAAGTTGTAAATAGCTGATAAATGGTTGCGTTTTTAGCCAACAGGCAAACTTATCTTCGCAGCCGCCCATGCACTTGAAAGATTATTATACTATACTGGAACTGGAGCCCTCTGCCACGCTGACGGAGATCAGGAAAGCTTATCGCCGGCTGGCCTTGCTGCATCACCCGGACAAACATAATAACGATCCTTACTCCACGGCCCTATTTGCCGAAATAAAAGAAGCCTACGAAGTATTAACAGACCCCGCCAAAAAGGAATATTACCTGCAGCAACGCTGGTACGATCAAAGTATTGGCAAACGAAAAACGCAGGATGTCATTACACCCGTCACAGTACTGAAACAATCGCTGGAACTGGAACGCTACGTTGCCAAACTCGATGTTTTCCGGATGGATAAGCAGGGGCTGCAGGAGTATATCCTCGGTCTGCTCACGGATGATACTATTGAAAAGCTGCACAGCTTTGGAGAAACAGCTACCAACAGGCAGATAATTAACATACTGCTCAGTGCATTAAAGCCATTGCCCCTGGCATACACCAAACCTGTTATCACCCAATTGAAAAAACTGGCCGGGAAGGATGAAGCAGCACATGCCTTGCCCGATGAATTTATTCGGAAACATGAAAAAAAGAGCCGCCGGGAAAAATATACTTTACTCACCATCATCATTATTACTTCCATTCTTTGCCTGCTTATCTATTTTGTGGCCCGGTAGGCTATCTTTGCCGCTATGCACTATGTTTCTGTTGAGAATCTGACCAAGAGCTACGGTATTCAGCCCCTTTTTTCCAATATTTCCTTTCACATTGAAGAAGGCGATAAAGTTGCCCTCATCGCCCGGAACGGTACTGGCAAATCCACTTTACTACGCATATTATCTGGCAAAGAAACCGCCGACGAAGGCAAGGTGTGGGTGAATAAAGATGTGGATGTGGTGCTCTTTGAACAGGAACCTACTTTCGTAGAAGATAAATCAATACTCGATAATATCTTTTTTCATAATCATCCTGTCATCAATGCCATAAAAGAATACGAAGCCATCAGCGAACAAGAGGATGCAGAAAAGTTAAGTGCCGCCATTATAAAGATGGATGATCTCGGTGCCTGGGATTTTGATACCAAGGTTAAACAAGTGCTGGGCAAACTGAACATTCATCATCTTAACCAGCCCGTCAATACCTTAAGCGGCGGCCAGCGAAAGCGGGTGGCCCTGGCAAAAACACTGATCGATATCGGCTTTGAGCATAAACATGTTTTATTGATAATGGATGAACCCACGAACCACCTGGATGTGGAAATGGTGGAATGGCTGGAACATTATTTAGACAAAGAAAATGTAACGCTGCTGCTCGTTACCCACGATCGTTATTTCTTAGACACTGTTTGCAATGAGATTTGGGAAATGGATGGCAGCAACCTGTATGTGTACAAAGGCGATTACCAAAACTACCTGGAAAAGAAAACAGCCCGTATAGAAAGTGATGCCGCCAGTATAGATAAAGCCAAAAACACCTACCGCAAAGAACTGGAATGGATGCGCAAGCAACCAAAAGCCCGTACCACCAAAAGCAAAAGCCGGCAGGACAATTTCTATGTGGTGGAAAAAAAGGCCAAGCAGCAGATAGTGGATGAACAACTGCAGTTGGATATGAAGATGAATCGCCTGGGTGGTAAAGTAATTGAATTGAAGAAAATATATAAAAGCTATGGTGAAAAAGTGTTGCTGAAAGGCTTTGACTATACCTTCAAAAAAGGAGAACGTATCGGTGTAGTGGGAAAGAATGGTGTGGGGAAATCCACCTTTATCAATATACTCCAGGGCATTGAGCAGGCAGACAGTGGCAAAGTGAACGTGGGTGATACTGTGATATTTGGCAATTATTCCCAACAGGGGCTTGTCATAAAAGAAGACCTGCGGGTAATCGAGTTTGTAAAAAACATTGCCGAACATTTTCCGCTGGCGAGCGGTGGCTCCCTGAGCGCTGCCCAATTCCTCCAGCTCTTCCTGTTTGATCCCGATAAGCAATATACTTATATCAGCAAACTGAGCGGAGGTGAAAAAAGAAGACTGCACCTGCTATCTATTCTCTTCCGAAATCCCAACTTCCTCATACTGGATGAACCGACGAACGATCTTGATCTTCCCACCCTTGGGGTGCTTGAAAATTTCCTGAATGAATTTCCCGGCTGCCTGCTCATTGTATCGCATGACCGCTACTTCATGGACCGCCTGGTAGATCACTTATTTGTATTTGAAGGAAATGGTGTCATCCGGGATTTTCCTGGGAACTATTCCCAGTACCGGGAGGCCACTGCTAACAACACACAACTCACCGATAAAAATTCTTCCTCCATAACCGGA
This sequence comes from Bacteroides fragilis, assembly GCA_943372905.1. Lineage (GTDB taxonomy): Bacteria > Bacteroidota > Bacteroidia > Chitinophagales > Chitinophagaceae > JJ008. The sequence continues at coordinate 4,101 of CALSAT010000081.1, forward strand.
GAAACAGAAAAGCCTGCTGCACAGGTCGTTTCCGCCCAGTCGCCCGTCAGTCAAAAAAGACAATTCACTTTTAAAGAAAAGAGGGAATTCGAACTGCTGGAAAAAGAAATAGCGGCTCTCTCTAAAGAGAAAGAAACCATTACCGAAAAGCTCAATAATGGCAGTACGCCATTTGATGAATTACAGCAGCTGTCTGTCCGCATCGGTGAAGTAACAGCCCTGCTGGATGAAAAAGAGCTGCGCTGGCTGGAACTGAGTGAACTGCAATGATTTTATTATTATCTTTCAGGGGAACCATAGACCTTACCAATGCGCCTCTTTCTTCTGCTATTTATAGCCTTTGGATCCCTGAAGGCAACAGCCAGTGATATATTGCCCGCAGATAAAGTACTGCTGGTAACAGTAAGTGAAACAGGGACCGTCACCGTTGGCCGCGACACCGTTAACGCTGACAACCTGGCCCGCTATGTACAGGAACGTTTCTTCAAAAGCTATTTAGGAACCGGCAAGATGCATGACCTCGTCGTGGTAAAAAAAACAAGTGCTGATGTGCCTGATATGGTAACAGAGGTCATCATCAGGGAAATACAGGATGCACAGAAAAAAGCGCTGACGCAGGTAAGCCTGCAGAAATACCGGAAAACATTTGATAATCTTGACCATCGAAAACAGGACAAACTTAAAAAGCAATTCCCTGTTTTATTCCAGTCCAATTTTATTTAACCTGACACTGCATGAAAAAACCACTTATCACTGGCATACTCATATTGCTATTATGTCAATGCCCTTTTCTTTCTGCCCAGATCGTGAACATAGAAAGTGCCCGTATGCAATCTGATACCGTAGGCTGGATGGGAGGTGCTGGTGCGGCGGTGAACCTTACACAGAATACACAAAAAATATTTGGTGCTGACCTCGCCGCACATTTACAATATAAGACCAGCAACGATAAGGGACTATGGCTGATACTGGGCAATTATGGATTCTTAAAGGCCGGCGACAGCCGCTTTATCTCGAATGGCTTTGCACATCTCCGCTACAACAGGAAAGTAAATGAATGGCTGCGCTGGGAAGTGTTCGGCCAGTTTCAAAACAATATTATCACGCAAATAGATTCAAGGCTGCTGGTAGGTACCGGCCCAAGGTTCAAGCTTATTAAGAACAAAGTCTTCCGCTTGTATGCCGCCACTCTCTTTATGTTTGAAAGTGAAAAAGAAAGAACAACTCCGGCTGTTAAACACAACGATCTGCGCAGCAGCAGCTATGTTTCGTTCACTTATACACCCAGGGATAATATTGAGATCATCAGTACCAGCTTCTTTCAGCCACTCTTTAAAAAGATAAGTGACTACCGGCTATTAAACCAGGTGGCCCTTAAAGTAAAAGCCACTGAGCATTTCAGCCTCTCATTAAGATGGCATTACTTGCACGACCGTTTTCCTGCCGGCACAGCACCCCGCACTACTTATACCTTTGCGACGGGCATTGATTATGATTTTTAATTCGTAAGAATACGATAGCAACAACCAACATCGTAGTTTTCCGATAGGCAAGTGCACAATTTTTTAAAATTAATTCTGATTCACTTTGTAAAAAGGAAATTGATTTTACCTTTGCACAACACTCAGATATACTCCTTCTATCCTTTCTGAATACCCGCTTACCAGCTTCCTTGAAAACCTGATCACAAATTTTGAAAACTAAAAATCAGGTTATGAAAAAAATTAAACTCCATTTGCAGAATGAAGACGTGCAGACAGCCATGGTCATTTCCGGCTTTTTGATCGTGTTTGCTCTTTTGGCTATTTTCTTCTTTTAAAAATTGAGACAGCTAAAAGAACAGCTATCAACCAGGAGACAGGTAAGGATATAACTGCACTGGCTGTTATAATCTTTGCCTGGCTCTTTCCAGCACTTCGTTGCTGTCAATTTTCTCCATGCACTTAAAATGTCCGAGCGGGCATTTGTTGTATCCTATCTTGGAACAAGGGCGGCACCAGAGTTTTTTTACCTGCATTATTACATCTGATACTGGTGCATAGCCATAATAGGGCGTCATGCCAAATGATGGAACGGTATTACCCCACAAAGAGATGATCTGCTTTTTGAAGGCGGCTGCAATGTGCATTAGTCCGGTATCATGAGTGATCACCAATTTGGCCTTGCGCACCAGGTCGGCGCTTTCGTTCAATTTGAATTTGCCGCAGGCATTGTATACTTTGATCGTGTCCACGGCTGCTATTTCATCACCCCTCACCCTGTCTTCCGGGCCGCCGAGTAAAATAACCGGGTGGTTCATTTTACTACAAAACTCTTTCCATTTATGTACCGGCCACTGCTTGGTGTCATGAGCCGCACCGATCACACAGGCAATATATCCTGCATGATGTGAAGCCGGAATATCTTTCAATGTTGTTTCTTCTTCTTTGCTGATAAAATAATCTAATCCTGCTCCGTCATTCTTTACCCCAAATGATTCCACTGTTTTCAAATAGCGGTCCACTATATGCACCTTAGGCAGCATATTTATCTTAAATGCGGTCAACAAATATTTTTGAATGTTCAGCTTGTAGAAGGAGAATGTTTTTTTCTTCAGGGCGTTTTTGACCCGCAATGTTTTAGTGTTATGATGCAGGTCAATGATATAGTCATACTCTTCGGTCAGCAACTCTTCTATCATCAGTTCCCAGCTATGGGCCAGCACATGTATCTTATCAATAAACGGATTATGCTCCACGACAGAACGGAATGAATCCTTTACCAAAAAATGTACTTCAGCATCAGGCACCTGCTGCTTCAGGCAGCGGATAACGGGTGTGGTGAGTACAATATCACCAATGGAAGAAAATCGTATGATGAGGAATTTAGCCATGATCGTATTTAAGGCAGTATGTCTTCCGGCTCAACATAGTTAAGGTCCTTATGAAATGTTTCCTCGGTGAAATAAGCCGCTACCAACGTAATAGCCATCACTACTATACCGGTTACCATCGCACTTTTTACAAACGACCAGCCGATACTTGCCTGGAACAGGTTTACAAACAGCAGGTTGATCAGCGGCAAAGAGCCTCTTACAAAATTGGGGATGGTGGTGGCCGCGGTAGCCCGCAGGTTGGTACCGAACTGCTCCGCTCCCATTGTGACAAAGATGGCCCAGAACCCGGTACTGAATCCCAGCATGGCACAGGCAATGTACATGGAAGTATCATTCCTGATCAATCCGCTAAAAAAATAGACGCCTGATATGATGGCAAAGAAGTAAAAAAGGTATAACGCTTTCTTACGGCTTTGAAAATACTGGCTTACAAATCCCACCAGGATATCTCCAATAGCTATGGCCGCATATGCATACATAATAGACCGGCCTGATTCAATACCATTTTGTCCGTAAAATTCAGTTGCAAACCGGTTGCTGAAATTCACCAGTATCCCAATCACAAACCAGGTGGGCATACCGATAAGTATTGCGAGAAAATACTTTTTGAACCGTTTGGCATTATTGAAGAACATCAGCAGGTTACCTCTTGATACGTTCTGTTGTTTCACCTGGTTGAACATACCGCTTTCTGCTACGGATATCCGGAGAAACAATAACATCAATCCCATACCTGCACCTATCTTATAACATAGGCGCCAGTCGTTACCAGTAAATTTAAAAGTGAAATAAGCTGCCACTGCTCCAAACAAGCCGATGCCCGCCACCATAGAAGTGCCAATGCCACGTTTGGTTTTAGGTAATAATTCGCTGACGAGTGTAATACCGGCACCGAGTTCACCGGCCAGACCAATACCAGCGGCAAATCTTGCATAAGCATATTGCTCCACCGTTTGAACAAAGCCAGTAAAGAAGTTGGCCACAGAATATAAAATGATAGAACCAAACAGTACGCTGAGGCGGCCTTTCTTATCTCCCATCACTCCCCAGATGATACCGCCGATCAGCAGGCCCCACATTTGCCAGTTAATGACCCTGGTACTGGCGGTGATCACATCCTGTTTGATGGAAAGGTCCACTCCCAATCCGGCAAGACTGGGTTCACGTACAATGGTAAACAACAACAGGTCATAAATGTCTACAAAATAGCCGAGGGCGGCAACAATAACCGGAATAGATAAAATGCCGTATTGTTTTTTGTTCATAGTCTATGATTGGGAAACATCCGTTGGCGTGCTATCCTTCTTTTTCCGGCCAGACATCATTTTGATAATGACAGGCGCTGTAGTTACCAGTACGATACCCAGCACGATAAATTCAAGATGTTCTTTCAGGTCAAATCCAAACTGGCTCAGTATCCATTTTTGCAGAAAAAAACCACCAAGCACCATAGTGGTTACCCAGGCAATACAACCCACCACATTAAAGAAGTGGAATTTTTTCCTGTCCATTTTTACAATGCCGGCCACAATGGGTGCAAAGGTGCGGATAAAGGGCAGAAATCTTGCTCCTATCACAGCAAGGCCTCCATGCTTCTCATAAAAATCATGCGCCTGGTGCAGGTATCTTTTCTTAAACAAAAACCGGTCTCGCCATTGATACATGGCCGGACCAACTTTACGGCCTGTCCAGTAACCCACAGCATTACCGATAATACCACAGACAGAAATAAGTCCTACTAATACTAACAGATCAAGCCAGTAAGAATAATGGGGATAATGGAAGCCAAACCAGTTCAATACCTGGTTACCCAGGCCTGGTTCCATGTCTCCCGCTTTTGTTTTTATTTCATGGGCATAGATCCCAGCCACAAAAAGCAAGGAGTCGCCCGGCAGGAAGAACCCAACAAACAATCCTGTTTCCGCAAATACCACAAACAGCAGCAGCCATAGTCCGCCATTTTCCACATACCATTGCGGCTGTAATAAATTCGTCCAGTGAAAACTGTCCAACAGGTACATTATCTCCATTTCTGATTCCTTTTATTTTAGCTTAGTGTTCTATTATTGCATCTGCTTCTTTTTCATTAAAAGCATGAGCTTTTTTATCATCAAATTCCCCTTCCCAGCGGGCTATCACACAACTGGCTAACGTATTGCCAATTACATTCACCGAGGTACGGGCCATATCCATGAGTTCGTCTATGCCGAAGATGGCTGCTATTGGCCAGAGTGGCAAATGAAACTGGTCTGCCGTCGCAATCAATATTACCAGAGAAGCCCTTGGTACGGCCGCCACCCCTTTACTTGTAAGCATCAATACCAAACACATGGTGATCTGCGTACCAATACTCATATGCATATTTGCCGCTTGTGCAACAAATACAGAAGCAAGGGAAAGATACAATGTAGTTCCATCCAGGTTAAATGTGTAACCAGTGGGAATCACAAAAGAAACGATCCTCCTGGGAACGCCGAATTTCTCCATGTTCTCCATCGCTTTTGGTAAAGCCGAATCGGAACTGGTAGTGGCAAAAGCGATCGAGACCGGCTCCCTGATTGCCTGAATAAACTTTTTAATGGGCAGCTTGATAAACATCGCTACCGGGAGCAACACTGCAAATAAGAATACGATTAGTGCCGCATATAAGGTAAGTACCAGTTTCAGCAAATTCTCTAATACTCCAATACCAAGATGCCCAACAGTAACAGCCATTGCAGCACCTATACCTATAGGGGCAAAGTACATAATGATATTGGTGAACTTGAACATCGCTTCTGACAGGCTTTCACAAGCCCGGAGCATAGGTCTTTTCTTTTCTTCCTTCAACATGGCAAGGCCTATGGCAAAGAGGACTGAAAAAACTACTATCTGCAGTACTTTGCCATCATAGATGGCTTTAATGAAATTGGAAGGAAAAATATCTACAATATGCTCATCCCAGGTCAGCGCTTTTGTCTCAGGTAATTTTTCTAATATCTCCGGCTGTATTATGCCGACCCCGGCCTGGGAAATATTAATGGCGATCAGTCCGATTACCAAGGCCACTGTTGTGACGATCTCAAAATACAATAACGACTTCCAGCCCAGCCTTCCAACTTGTTTTAAATTAGAGTGGCCTGCAATACCCACAACTAATGTAGAGAATAATAGAGGTGCAACGATTGCTTTAACAGAGTTAAGGAAGATCTGCCGGAGGAATTTCAGGTTCTGGGAAAAGGCGGGGAATTCATACCCGATCAATACCCCCATTACCATAGACACCATGATCCAGGCAGTAAGCGATTTTTTAAACCACGCATAAAGACCAAGGCTCGCTACAAAAGCCCAACGGCTTGCCGACAATATTTGCTCCGGGATATCGGCAATCTTATACCAGTCAACCACATGCAAAATAGCCACCACCGTAAAAAGAGCAAGGGCAAGCAGTCCGGCGTTTCGTTTGTTCATGTTTCGTATAGTAAGGCTTCAAAACTAAAGGTTTAGTTCCAAATATGGAGAAATTCGCTGCTAATTGGATTGCCGGGCCGCCGTTGGTAAATCTTTTGCCCTTTTTTTAAAGAAATCGCTATTTTTCCAGATACGATTCAGGCAAGACCTGCAAAACCAAACCAACGTTATGGCTGAACAAAGCGCTTCTTTCAAACCCACCCTCGGATTATTTGATGGTACGATGATCGTGGCCGGTTCTATGATCGGCTCAGGCATATTTATCGTAAGCGCCGATATTACCCGCAATGTAGGCAGTGCCGGGTGGCTGATCGCTGTTTGGGTCATCACAGGTTTCATGACGTTAAGCGCAGCACTCAGTTATGGAGAACTGAGTGGTATGTTCCCCAAAGCAGGGGGGCAATATGTGTACCTCAAAGAAGCTTACAACCCCCTTGTTGGGTTTCTTTATGGGTGGAGTTTTTTTGCCGTTATTCAAACCGCCACCATTGCTGCTGTAGGAGTAGCTTTTTCTAAATTCCTCAGCTATATCGTTCCGGAGTTGGGAAATGAATATTTCCTTTTTGACCTTGGCTTTATTAAGATATACTCGGGTCAGTTGGTGGCTATTGCGATTATTGTCATTCTCACCTATGTTAATTCCCGGGGTGTCAAAGAAGGGAAGTTCATACAGACACTGTTCACTTCAGCAAAACTACTGGCCCTGTTCGGCCTGATATTATTTGGTTTTATACTGGTAAAAGAAAGTTACTGGTCGCAGAACTGGGCCACCGGCTTTAATGCCACACAGCCTGTGGTGGATGCAGCGGGAAATATAAGCTGGACGGGTATCGGCGGGGCCGCATTGATGGGCGCCATAGCGGCGGCCATGGTAGGCTCTATCTTCAGCAGTGATGCCTGGAACAATGTGACCTTTATTGCGGGGGAAATGAAAAACCCCAAACGTAATATCGGGCTGAGCCTTTTCCTTGGA
>CALSAT010000082.1:0-11359 GCA_943372905.1 Bacteroides fragilis
CAATTACAACAAATGAAACACCGGTTTGCTGCTAAATATGATCATGATGGGAAAAAAGCCATGGAACTTCGGCAGGGATGGTGGGAACAAGGGGAGAAAGAAAAATGGACCTTTCTCTTTTATCATGATGTAAAAAACCCGGTGTGGCAGTTCAGGTAAAAGTTAAGGCCGACCCTGTAAAGAGCCGGCCGTTGCTAACCTATGAAAAACACCTAGTTTAATTATTTCTTACCGGTCTCGTATCAGTATCGCCCGGGAACCATTTCTTCTTATTGGCCTGGTTTGTATTCGGTCCTGTCTGATTTTTTCTAGTTCCTTAATAAACTTTTCCTGATGCTGATATATTTCAATACATCTTTTTTCACCTACTATCTCTTTAAATTCAGTTCTGTAGCGAATCCTTAACTCCACGATCTTTTGCTGAAGGATCAGCCTGTCACCCTTATTATCCCTTAATGCAGTTCTCCATTCTCTGAAATAGCGGAGAAATATCGGGGTAAACCGCTCTGCTTCGTTTGGTGTAAGCCTCATCCGTTGCTGAATGTACTCCCGCATCTTATCCCTGATCTTATCATCATCCTGCGCTAATAACGCATTGGAAGTGACCAGGAATAAACTTAATATGAACAATATCTTTTTCATTTTTCTATCATTAATTCATGAATACTTCGTCAGAAGCATCATCGGTATCGGCATCATCCAGTATCTTGGTGTCATCCAGAAGATTTTGAATTTCATCTTCAGGAACATCTTTTACTAACTCTTTTACTTCCTGTTGCCCTTTCAAATCCACTGAGGCAACTGTTTTTTCTGAATCAGTTAATTGTATAAATTCTTCTAGTTTCTCAGTACTTACTTTTTTTACATTCTTCTTAACCCAGGCAAAAGAATCCTGATCGGCTGTTACTTTATCCCGGTTAATAAATATAAACCCAATCGTCGCAATCACTCCCACCACCACAGCCACTGCTGCATAGCGGAACCATTTTCTGCTACCGAGTGATACCACTTTTGCCGCAGGCTTGTTTTCTGCTGTATGAATGTCAGCAGCCAGGTTTTCAAAATAACCCTGAGGCACATAGTAGGGCATTTCTTTTTTTAAACTGCTCAGCAATGGAGAAATGGTTTCCAATTCTTCTTTTGCCGACAGGTTATCATTTTCTTTAGTGATATTTTCCAACGACAGCCCTTCAAAGTATCCGACAGGAAGCGTATAAGGCACTTCTTTAGAAATATTGCTCAGCAACGGAGAAAGTACTTCCAACTCTTCATGGGCGGTAGCGGCTTCCATTGCTTTTACCCGGTTTAGTACCTGGCCTATCAATCCTTCAAAGTACCCGGCAGGAACTGCAAAAGGCACTTGTTTTGAAAGATTATTCACTACAGGAGACAGGTAAAACAACTCTTCACTGGCTGTAACAGCTTCCATTGCTTTGATGCGCTTGAGCATCTGGGTGGCCAATCCATCAAAATATCCGGCAGGAACCGTGTAAACGTTTTGATGGGTATGATTGACCAGTGAGCTTTTTAACTCCTGCAATTCTTGTAATATGTTGTCTTTCTGTGTCATGTTGAACCTTAAATCAGACGCTGTTGAATTCCCAAAGTTTAATGATTTAGCATATAATCCTCAATTTTTTTGACCGCATGATGGTAGCTTGCTTTTAGTGCACCTTCACTGGTCTCAAGTACCCGGCTCATTTCCTCGTATGGCATTTCGTCGTAATAACGAAGGCCAAACACAACTCTTTGTTTTTCAGGCAATTGCTGTATAGCAAGCTGCAGCTTCCATTCTATTTTCTGCGAATCAAAGTGTTTATCAGCCTTTATCTTATTACTCAGCCCGGATTCTACATCACTCAGGCTTACGGATGTCCTTTTTTTCTGTTGTTCTAGGTAGGTGAGGCATTCATTAGTAGCGACGCGGTAAAGCCAGGTGTATAACTGGCTGTCCTCCCGGAAGTTAGCCAGTCCGTTCCATACCCTGATCAAAACATTCTGCAATACATCATTGGCATCTTCATGCTCTATTACCATCCGGCGGATATGCCAGTACAGCTTTTCCTGGTATTTTCGGATAATGGTGGTATAGGCTTTCTCCTTTGAATCAGGGCTACGGAACTGCACCAGCAGTTCGCTGTCATTCGGTGTTGTCAGGGACATAGGTTGTCGGGCTTTGGGTGACTTAGAATATTGGGAACCGGTTTTGTTTAATGCAAGTAAGTTACTAAAATAAAAAAGCAGGTCCAATTTTGGAAGAACCTGCCTTAATTCCTTTTAAAACTCTAAGGGAATAGTTTACTTTCTCGCCAATACCTTTTCTGCGGCTGTCACAATATCCGGTATATCAAGACCGTATTTTTTTAATAATTGTACCGGGGTTCCGCTTTCTCCAAAAGTATCCTTTGTGCCTACATATTCTATTGGAACAGGAAAATTCCTTGCGGCACACTGAGAAATGGCATCGCCCAATCCGCCAATGATATTATGCTCCTCCGCAGTTACCGCACATTTTGTTTTACGGAGTGAATTCAGCACCGCTTCTTCATCCAGCGGTTTGATGGTATGAATATTTATTACTTCCACACTGATGCCCTTTTCCTGTAAGATAGCGCCAGCCTGGATGGCATTCCATACTAAATGGCCGCAGGCAAAAATGGTAACATCATTTCCCTCAGAGAACTGCTGTGCTTTACCGATCTCAAAAGATCTGTCAGCAGTGAAAATTGGCCAAACAGGGCGGCCAAACCGAAGGTACACAGGTCCCTCATGCTCAGCGATTGCTTCTGTAGCTGCTTTTGTTTGTGCATAATCGCAGGGAACGATCACTGTCATGCCAGGCAGCATTTTCATCAGGCCAATATCCTCTAAAATCTGGTGCGTGGCTCCGTCTTCACCAAGTGTTAAACCGGCATGAGAAGCACAGATCTTCACATTTTTTCCGCTGTAAGCAATGGATTGTCGTATTTGATCGTACACCCTGCCGGTAGAGAAATTGGCAAAGGTGGTGGTAAATGGTACTTTACCGCCAATGGTCAGCCCCGCTGCTATGCCCATCATATTGGCCTCGGCAATACCCACCTGGATAAAACGCTCCGGAAATTCTTTCATGAACTGGTTCAGTTTTAATGAACCGGCCAGGTCGGCAGTAAGGGCAACCACATTGGAGTTTTTGCGGGCCGCTTCCACGATCCCGTCACCAAACCCACTGCGGGTATCCTTGTTGCCTGTTGATTGAATTTCCTTTAAAGACATAGTGTGTATTTGAATAAGTGGGGCAAATGTAAGCTAAGCGGATAAAAGAGAAAAGCAGAAAAAAGAAGAAGGAAGGCGAAATGAGTTTTTTAAGAAGAGATGGCGACCGGAATGTACTATTTACCTCATTTTCTCCTTCCATCTCTAAGCTCAATTCAGCTCACCTGCCTGGCTGTTAAATACCGTCTCATCGGCTTTCAGCCGGATCTCCCATTTCCAGGCAGTGGCCATGATATCTTCCAGGGAGAATTTCGGTTGCCACCCAAGCTGATCTTTTGCTTTGTCATTATTAGCGTAAATAGCTACTATATCTCCCGGCCGGTGCGGCCCGATCTCATAATTCAATTTAACAGAACTTGTCCTTTCAAAAGCATTAATCGCTTCAAGTACCGTTACGCCGGTACCAGTACCCAGGTTAAAAACTTCGCAAAGGCCATTATTTTTTTCCTCCTGGAGATATTTCAATGACAGCGTATGAGCATTCGCAAGATCACACACATGAATATAGTCCCGGATACAGGATCCGTCACGGGTGGGATAATCATTACCAAATACCATCATCTTTGGAATACGGCCAATGGCTGTTTGTGTAATGGCAGGTACAAGGTTCTGCGGTTTGCCCATTGGCATTTCACCAATTACAGCGGAAGGATGTGCACCGGCAGGATTGAAATAACGCAGTAAAATGCAATGGGTACCGGAACTTTTGGCAAACTCACTGATGATCTGCTCACTCATTTGTTTGGTATAGCCATAAGGTGATTCAGCCGGCTTAGGGGCCGTATTTTCTGTGACAGGCATCTCAGTCGTGTTTCCATATACCGTACAGGAGGAAGAAAAAACAAAATGGGGTATTTGAAATTCCTGCACACATTTCAGCAGGTTCACCAGCGAGGTCAGATTGTTTTCAAAATACAGTAAAGGGTTTTCTACCGATTCGCCGACTGATTTGTAGGCCGCAAAATGTATGATACCGATAATATCCTCATTTTCCTGGAAGATGGCAAAAGTGTCATCAAAATTGCAGAGATCAACCTTATAGTTCTTTACTTTCCGGCCGGTGATCAGTTCCACGCCTTTTAAAATGGTGGGGTTTGAGCGGGAGTTATTATCCACTGAAATAACATCATATCCCTGTTCTATCAGGTCTACAATAGTATGAGAGCCAATGTAGCCGCAACCGCCTGTTACTAATATTTTAGCCATAAAAAAATTCCTGACAAAAATCAGGAATTTTTTATTCAAATAAGTGATTTATCAATTTAGAAAAGACGTACAACAAAGTACACTCCGGCAGCCAGTAATCCACTGATGGGAATAGTAAGCACCCAGGCCCAGATAAGGTTAAAAGTAACACCCCATCTTACAGCAGAAAGACGTTTGGTGGCACCCACACCCATAATGGCTCCTGTAATTGTATGCGTGGTACTTACAGGTATTTTCAATGCTTCTGTTACAAATAAGGTTACTGCCCCTGCTGTTTCAGCCGCCACTCCTTCAAAGGGGGTCACTTTGGTGATCTTGGTACCCATTGTTTTTACAATTTTCCATCCACCGCTCATCGTCCCGAGACCGATCGCCGCATAACAGGCTATTGGAACCCAATTAGGCATCTGGCTGAATTCGGTAATGTTGCCGCCCGCTATCAATGCCGCGGTGATGATACCCATTACTTTTTGTGCATCATTGCCTCCATGGCCAATACTGAATGCGGCGGATGAAACTAACTGAAGCCTTTTAAACCACTGGTTAGCTTTGTGCGCATTCATACTGCTTAGGTACAGAGAGAAGCTGGCCATAACCAACAGGATAAAGGCCAGTAAGATCCACTTGAAGTTTTTGGAATAAAAGATTACCTGCGCTATATAACTATCATAATCTGTCTTTGCAGCCAGTACTTTTTTGTCAAACTGCAAGTTGGCAGCAAGAAAGATGATAACTCCAATGATAATAAGGACTGAAAATATTTTTGAGGTCCATCCTTTCTTAACGGAACTCATAAACCATAATCACATGATAAAGGCCATCAGCATACCAATAACGGGGGCAATAAAAATAAAAGCGGCTGTTTTGATAATGATGGGTGAGTTAACTGCGCCAAACCCGCCAGCTGCAATAGCGGCCCCAGCAAACCCGCCGATCAAAGTATGTGAGGAAGAGGAAGGAATGCCAAACCACCAGGTAAGCAGGTTCCAGGCAATAGCTGCTATCAGCCCTGAAAAGATTACGATCATCATATTACCCTGTACTTCGCCGGATTTTACTGTTTTGGCCACTGTATCCGCCACGCCATGATCTTTAAAGATGAAAAAAGCGATAGAGTTGAACAGGGCTGCCCAAAGTACTGCCTGGAAAGGGGTCAGTACTTTAGTGGAAACAACCGTGGCAATAGAGTTGGCTGCATCATGAAACCCATTGATATAATCAAATATCAGTGCCAGCGCTATAATGGTGATGAGAAAAGGTGTCATAAGTAATTTGAAAATTTGGGAATGTGAAAATGTGAAAATGAATTCAGCAGAAGCAGCATCATTTCCACATTTTCATATTTCTCACACTTCCACATTGGTTGTGTTAAGCGTATTTTATAATAATAGACTCTATCACATTGCTGGCATCTTCACATTTATCGGTAACGATCTCCATTACCTGGTAGATCTCTCTTTTTTTGATCACCTCTTTGGCATCGTCTTCAGTGGCAAAAAGTTTTTCAATGCTGAAGTCAAATACATCATCCGCCTGGTTTTCGATACTGTTGATCTTTACCAGCGCTTCGGTAATTTTGCGCATATTTTTCATATCCCGCAATTCCACCACCGCAATTTTTACCTGTGCGGCACCCTGTTCTATCAGTTCTGCAAATTTTTGCATGCCGGTATCATTAGGATTTACCCGGTAGAAATTGATTTTCTTGCCGGCAGCATAGATATAATCAGCAATATCATCCAAAGAAGTGGCCAGGTAGTGAATATCTTCCCGGTCAAACGGAGTAATGAAGTTTCGGCCGAGTTCTGTAAAGAGATTATGAGTAAGCTCGTCATTTGCATGCTCGAGGTCTTCCAGTAGTGTAATGAGTGCAGCTCTTTTATCAAAATCGGGTTCTGCCACCACATCTTTCAGGATAGAACCCATTTTCTCTACATTGTTAGCTACTTTTTCAAAGAGTTCGTAAAAAACCCTGTTCTTCGGCATGAAGATTTTCAGAAAGGAGTTAAGTCCAGCCATAGTTTTAATTTTAATCCCATCTAAGACGGGATGGTTGCGAAATTACCGGGTACTTGGGTGAGGGTGGCGGAGGTACAGAGAATTAATGATAACTTAATATATAAATAAAATTAGGGTAACATTTCAACAACAAAGAATTTATAAAACTAATTTTTTGGAATAACCATGATATGCCAATGGAAATTTTATAGAGCGGGTTTTTACTTGCTATTTGGGCTATAGTTCACCACGCACCTCGTAGGTGTTCACCCTCTTTTATTATCTAACTTAAAATATTATAGGTCAATTGTCCCCCTAACAGGAGACGGGCTAAATGCCTTTACGCAACATTTCAGCATATTCATTTGGTAAAGGACTGTCTTCCACCCCCTTTGCTGCCTTTTCCACATCATATTCAAAACGTATAAATTTCACCCCGATAGAGCCTTTATTTTCAACCGAAGAAGCATCGTTTATCGTGATAATGACGTATCCACCTCTTGGATCACCGTCTTTGGGTTTACCAACTGAGCCAATATTTACTGCATGACGGAAATGGTCTTTTCCATCTGCACCAGTATTAAAAATCCGGTGGTAAGGTTTGTGAGTATGTCCAAAGCAAAGGATGTCTGCATTGGCCTGCTCCAGTATCCGTATGGTACTTTTTTCTTCCCGGTCTTCAAAAAGGTATTCATTTATTTTTCTTGGACTGCCATGCACCAGCAACAGGTTCAGTTTATCATGGTTAAGTTGAAATTCAAGATTAATATGAGAAGGCAAAGTCCGGAGATATTTTCTTTCTTCATCTTTCATTATTTCATTGGTAAAGCCGATCGATATTTTACCCATATCTTTTTCTGGCTCTGTTTTATATGCACAGCCGCAATCGTTACTCATTAATCCAATGCCCTGGTCATAATTACCGGCTATTGTGGGAACACCTCTTTTTCTTATTTCATTTACCACCTCATTGGGCCAGATATTATAACCTACCAAATCGCCAAGACAATAGATCGCATCAGGCTTTTGTTCATCGATACTTTTAAAACAAGCTTCCAGTGCAGGAAGATTAGCATGTATATCACTGAATAGTGCGATTCTCATGGTGTTGATGTTTTTTATAGTTTAGGAATTTCCAGACTGGTATTGCAAAAGCAGCCCCTAATGTAGTAGCTGTGAGATAAACCCAAAGGTGTTCCGTATGTCCACTAATAAGGGCTGGAGATAAAGAGCGGACAGGGTTCATACTTGCCCCGCAAACAGGCCCAGCAAACATGGCTTCTAATAAAACAGTTGATCCAATAGCCAGACCTGCAAACATCCCTTGTTCTTTGCTGCCAGTGGCTACATTTATGATAACTAACATTAGGAAAAAGCTAAGAATAAATTCAAGCACAAAAGATTGTGCTGCTGTCCCAGAGGGAATGGTTGACCCTAAAAACTCGTTAACAGGAAATAGATAATGTAAAGTAGCACTTGCTAATAATGCACCTGCTAACTGGCTTACCGTATAGGGTAAAACGTCTTTAATCTTAAATTTTTTTGCTATAGTGAAAGCTATTGTTACAGCAGGGTTCAAATGTGCCCCGGAAATATCACCTAATGTATAAATCATTGCCATCACAATTAAGCCAAAAGTAATAGCAATACCTGCATGAGTGATAGTACCCCCTGTGTGCTGATTAATAACAATAGCGCCGGTACCACAAAACACAAGTGCGAATGTTCCAATAAATTCTGCAGTATACTTTCTCATCCGGATGTATTTAGCAGCATCCGCCTCCGGGTGTGCAGGTAGTAGCAGCAACGCCAGCCAAATTTGTTTTTAATTTCTCAGCAGGTATGCCGCATTTGTCTTTTGCCAGACAGTTTGTTTGGGTAGATAACAGCACAAAATCTTTACCATTAAAGTCCAGTCCATACTTTCCAATAGTGTCGCCCTGGTATTCTACTTCTATTTCCAGGTCTTCTAATAAAAGAATTTTTTCGGATAAGGCAATAATGTCCAATAATTTTTTAGGCTTTAAGCGGTGTTCAAAGTCGTTCGCTTCCCATAATTGAAAATTGGCCGTTTTTTCTGTACGAACGGAGCCGCCGCAATCAATAAAATGTTTTGTAACCAACCCAATTTCAGTAACATGAAAATGTTCAGGAACAAAAGTTCCATCGGGTAACTGAAAGTTTACAGAAGTACTGTTTGCCAGGTTTTTCTTCACGTCAGATAATTTCATTTTGCTTATTTTAAAATTTATGCTTAATCGTAATATCCCGATGGTTAAACTCAAAAAAAATCAACAACACTCACTGCAGCCTTTATAGCTATCGAATAGTTGGTTCAGCCATGCTTTGGCCTCCTTCCATTCTTTTTCATCAATACAATAGCAAACTGTGGTTCCTTCTATGGTTCCTTTAATTAAACCGGCTTCTTTTAATTCTTTCAGGTGTTGAGAAACAGTACTTTGAGAAAGAGGTAATTCAGTTACTATATCCCCACATACACAGGTTTCTTTACTGGCCAGCAGGTTTAAGATAGAAACCCTTGCCGGATGGGCCAAGGCCTTGGCATATTTTGCCAGTTTATTTTCTTTTACACTAAACCCTGTTGTTTTTGTAGCTCCCATGTCAATCGCAATATTACGATAATTGTCTTAGCTGGCAATTTTACATTTATAAATTATTGACAGACGGGCTCCAATGGCTGTTAACATTCCCGTAATATTGGAGTCACAATTGCTTAACATGTCAGTAACATACCGGTAACCTGCCGGGCACACCTTTGCGGGCAAATAACCGAATATGTTTTCCCCGCTGAGATTATTGCTGATTGTGCTGTTTGTTTCGTCTTTTTCCGCTGTTCAGGCACAATCCATCAAGTTTACCGGTAAAGTCATTAATCAGAAAAACGAACCATTACCGGGGGCCAATATTACTGTCGAAGGCACTGGAAAACAGGCGGTGGCCGATATTGAAGGAAAATTCTACCTAACCTTAGAAGCAGGTAAAAAATATACCCTGACCATTACCAACGTCGGGTATGAATCAAAATCTATTACAGATGTAGATGTAACGGCCAACCAGGAAAACTATCTGGAGATAGTATTGCAGGATAAATCAAACCTGGAAGGGGTGGTTCTTAAAAGCTCTTCCCGCAAACTGGAGAACACCGGGGCCCTGCTGACCTTTCAGCGGAGCAATACAGCGCTGTCCAGCGGACTGGCAGCAGATTTTATCCGCCGCACACCTGATAAAAATACCGGCGAAGTATTGAAAAGAGTAAGCGGAACCAGTATCCAGGACGGCAAGTTTGTTGTCGTTCGTGGATTAAGCGACCGCTATAATTCCGCAGTGATCAATAACGCCCAGCTGCCCAGCACTGAGCCTGATAAAAAGGCCTTCTCGTTTGATGTGATCCCCTCTTCTCTTATCGATAATATTATCATCAATAAAACCGCTACACCGGAACTGCCCGGTGAGTTCGCAGGTGGATTAGTACAGATCAATACCAAAGATGTACCAACAAGAGACCTGCTGAGCATAGGCGTAAGTATCGGGTTTAATACACAGTCTGCTTTCCAGGATTTTACCAGCAATGAAAGGAATGGAAACGACTGGCTGGGTTTTGATGACAAAACCAGGGGGCTTCCTAAAGGATTTCCTTTAAGAGCACAGACTTACAGGGCTGCCAGCACACAACAGAAAATAGAATGGAGCCGGTTATTCAATAATGACGTGTACAAAGAAAGAACGGCTACCGCATTACCTACACAAACCTACAGCATTACCTGGGGCAAGAGCAACCGGTTTAAGAATGGCGGAGTGCTGGGAACGATCTTCTCTGTACAATACAGAAACAGCATGCTGCGGTATGACGTCGAAAGAAAATTGCACCAGCAGGATGGCCTTGCAATTGTAAGCCTGACAGATGAGCAGAATAAATACAGTGTGAATGCCGGCGCTATTGCTAATATCAGTTATATAAAAGGAAAGCATAAGATATCTTTTAAGAATCTCTTCAACCAGTTACTCGAAGACAACTACTACACCCGTACCGGAGTGAACGAAGACAGGGTACAGGATATTAATTTCCGGTCCTCTGTGTTAAACCAGCGGTCATTGTACAGTACCCAGTTAGAAGGAGACCATCAGCTGACTAAAAGCGGGATTAAACTTCGCTGGAATGGAAACTTTGCGTACAACTGGAAATCACAGCCCGATCTCCGCACTTCTGCCTATAACAAATCATTGGGTGTTAATGAACCCTTTAAATTCAATGATGATGATACCCGCCGCTTTTTCAGCGATCTGAAGGATTATAGTTATGGCGCTAACGGTGCTATTACTATCCCGTTTACATTCAGCAAGTCAAAGCAAACATTTAAAGCTGGTGGTTCTACATTGATCCGGATCAGGGATTTCCGCAGCCGCTTATTTCAATATGAGGCAGCCTCTCCATCATCTTTCAATCCGGCAAAAGAAGAGTTGTCTTATGATCAGATATTCGCAGCATCAAACATCGGAAATGATGGATTTGTCGTAGAAGAGACCACCAATAACCAGGATAAGTATTTTGGAGTGTCCGTACTGAATGGTATGTATGGTATGTTTGATAACAAGTTCGGCGAAAGAGTAAGACTTGTCTGGGGAGTACGGGTGGAGAATTTCCAGCAATTCCTTACCACAAGAGATGTAACAGCAAAAAGAGTGGTGGTGGATACAGAAAAATGGGATGTTTTACCATCCTTTAATTTCACGTATTCTCCTAATACAAAGAACAGCATTAGGGTATCCGGCAGCCGTACAGTGGCCCGCCCCGAATTCAGGGAAATTGCCCCCTTCTCTTTTTATGATTACGAAGCCAACTATGGCGTAAATGGTAACGTAAATCTGCAACGCAGTTCTA
>CALSAT010000083.1:0-11335 GCA_943372905.1 Bacteroides fragilis
CCATACCGGAAAACGCAGGTCATAGCAAACCAGCAGGTTTATCTTCCATCCTTTTACAGATGCTATTAATCGCTTGGAGCCGGCAGAAAAATGTTCATCCTCACCCGCATAGGCGAAGCGGTGCCTTTTATCATAAACACCATATTGACCGTTGGGCAACATCCAGATAAGTCGGTTATAGTACGGGGGTCCGACGGTCTCCGTCTGACCGGGCTGACTGCCATCAATAATAACACTGCCGGTAAGAACGATCCTCTTTTCTGTAGCTACCCTTTTCATCCATTGCACTGTTTCGCCATCCATTGTCTCTGCCAATTGGGCCGGTTTCATACTAAAGCCGGTGGTAAACATTTCGGGTAACACCACCACTTCAGTTCTTTCCTTTATACTGCTGATCTTTTTTTCCAGCATCTGCAGGTTAGCGGCTTTATTTTCCCAGTGGAGGTTTGTCTGTATAAGGGTGAGTGAAAGGTTTGACATATTTATTTTAATACCTAAAAATACTTGTATTTTTTTGCGCAGGCATAAAAAAAGCAGCCCCCGAAAGAGGGCCGCCGTCATTTAACCATTAACCATTGTGCTTTTAAACCAACTTTACTTCGAAAGATTATAGCGCAGCAGCATCTCATGCGCATTTGCGCCCTTATCAAATACACTCAGCGGCGTTTGATAAATATCGAATGCATAGCCGACAGTAAATTTCTTGTTGATATGCAGACCAGCCGACAGCATAAAGCTTTGCTTGGCCCTCATGGAAAGTCCCCAAAAGAATAATTCTTTATGTTCTACCCTTACGCCACCCTGGAATTCTGTTGGTGCATTTGGCAGATATATAACTAAGAAATTAGGAGTGATCGTAGTAGATTCATCCACATCCCATTTATAAGAACCATGAAAGAAATAATGGCGGTATAAGCGGGCCGATTCATTAGTACTCAGGTTGCCGGTATAAAAATCGAGTTTTGATTGCACCAGGTTAGACACTGAAGCGCCAAGCTGCAATTTTTTACCGGTATAAGAAATACCAAACCCTGCATCAAACACAAAACGGTTCTCGCTGGTGCCGATAGCTGGGTCTGCACCCAGCGTAGCGGTCAGCTTTGCCCTGTCTAATGAATATTGCTGTCCCCGGGCTTCGATACCAATCGAAAATTTACCCTCATTCGCCATCGGTATGTGCTTGGCAAAAGCCAGTTGCACACCTGTGCGGGAGGTAGGTCCGGTCTTATCATTATACAGATAACCTCCGATGCCGATCTTTAAGCTGGGTACATTAAAAGAACCGAAAGCAGTAGCTGTTTTGGGGCTGCCGCTGAAACCGTTCCATTGCGTACGGTAGCTTACACCCACTACGCTGCCTTTCACCCCGGCAGTAGAGGGATTGTGAAATACACCCTGCAGATCATACAGAGAGGAGGTTTGCAATTGCTGTGCTTCTACCCGGGCAATAGCTCCGATAAGTAAAAGACTCACGATATACTTTTTCATAATTACTTAGTTTGACTGTTTATCTCAATATGGTTACATCTCCCTGCAAAGTGATGGCAGCGCCATTCAGCAGGATGTATTTTACTACATAATAATATGTGGCGTCTGCAACTGGTTTACCATTGTAAGTACCGTCCCAGTTGTTAGTATAGTTGTCGTTCTTATAAACTACATTACCATACCTGTTGAACACTGTCACATACACCTGCTTCGTACAAGCCCCTCCATTATTCGTTACTATCCAGCGGTCGTTCATGCCATCACCGTTCGGGGTAAAGGCATCCATTACTTTCAGGCAGTAAGGAATCACGGTAACAGTTGCATTATCAGTAGATACACAACCATTCGGAGAAACCACTGTCATAGTGTAAGTCGTCGTCAGGTTTGGCTTAGCTACCGGAGTATAGGTAGAAGCACCGGTAAGGGTGCTGTTCGGCGTCCAGAATATTGATAACGGACTGGTGATACTGCTGTTTCCTTCCAGCATTACATCGTATCCGTCCACAATGGTTTTGTCGGGGCCCGCATTTACCACAGGACTTGGTTTTAAATCCACCGTTACCGATTTGGTAAGGGTGCCGCAGGCGGCATCACGGATAGTGATGGTTTTTACACCTGGTGTCAGCCCGCTGAATGTACCAGATGACTGAAAGGGGCCTCCGTTAATGCTGTAAGTATAAGGTGCAATACCGCCGGTGGCAGTAATAGCCACCACACCCTGCGCCACATTATCGCAACTGGCTGTCAGCGCTTCGGATGAAGAAACATTGAGGTTGGCCAATTTGCCATACTCCATGATAGGCGCACCGGAAATATTGGCCCCTGATACAAACAGTCTTCTGTTTGCAAAAGGAGTGCCTGCCGGTGCTGCTTTGGGAGCAAAGGCAGCAGTTTCAAAAAGGCATCCCGTTGGTGGGGCTTCAACTGTCCAGGTAGCTCCTCCATTGGTAGTTTTAAGCATGATACCCGGGGTCATTATATAACCATTATTCAGGTCATGCATCACAATGCCGGTTAAGTTGCCTACGCCCGTTGATAAAATGTTTCCTGTTATATCTGTCCAGGTGGCACCGCCATCTGTAGTTCTGATAACAACTTTTCTCGGAAAACCATTACCAACCAGGAAGACTGTGTTTGCATCAAGCGCAAACATATCCCTGTATTGAATTTGTGGTGTTACACCAGGGAAAGGCAGCGGCAGTTTGTTCCAGGTCACACCGGCATCTGTTGTTTTATAAATTGTATCTCTGCTACCAGAGGCATAACCTATCAGCCGGGTTGGAAATTCAATGTCGGTAAGGCTGGGTTGCAATGCACCAACAGTAAAGCCACTATAAATACTCCAGGTGGCGCCTGCATTAAAGGATCTGTAGATTCTGGATGTTCTGGAAGCTGCTGGTACACTAAAGCTGCTGGTTCCTACTGCCCATACACTGTCATTACCTACTGTAGCAACATCCTGCATTTGCATAAGTCCGTCAGCATATACCGGATCCAGTGTGGGTGTGGCTGGTGGTGCAACGTTTATATTACCTGAATAATAAATAGTCCCGTTCGTAACAGCAAAATAAGCCTGCGCCGGATTTGCGTTTCTGTAAGCAAATCCATTTATACTATAAAAGCCGCTTACAAAATCGAGACGGGTCCTGTCCCACCATGTTTTGCCACCGTCAGGTGTTACATTGATATTGGCACTTCCTGTGGCAACACCGTCATTACAATTGGCAAATTCCATTTTGGTAAACGCAGCACTTAAAGGAACAGTCACATAATTACTTCTCCAGCCTGGTGCACCAGGCATTGAGTCTGCCACCACACCTAATGATCCCATGGATAAAAACCTTCCGTTGGGAGCAATATCAAGGGCCCACACTCCATTGCCGCTATAGTTTTGCCCGGGAGGTAAGCTTCTTGACTCCACCCAGTTTCTGCCGGTATCAACAGAAGTCCACATACGGCCAAAGTTTCCGTTTGCTATCAGGGTGCCGTTACTTGTCCTTCTCATTTGGTAAGGATTGGAAGCCAATAAAACCTGGGGATTTGGAATTGGTGGACCTGCATTTGGCCCTTGTGTGGGAGGAAAAGGAAAATTGAGTACTGTATATTTACCTTTCTCAAAAACTCCTGGTGCATTCACATTGGCGGTAGAGTCATTTTTACCAGTGTTTACTTTTACAACCGTATTGTTGTTAAACGACATCAAAACCACCGTGGAGTCGTTGATGATATTCATTGCCCTGTATTGCTGGGTAACGGGTGAAACTGTTCCAAATGTGGTAGTGCAATTAATCGTATTGGTATTAATTCCCGTATAGCCAATCCTTTCTTTACTTATTGAATAATCGGTAAGCACACCACTTTTGAATTTCCAAAGCAACCCTGCTGCCATAGACCCGGAGGTTAAGAATGTGGTAAGCGGCGCACAGACTGTAGCGCTGGTTGCCCTAAAACTAACATTAGGGAATAAAGTAACCCCATAAGAGTTACTGCCGCATATATACCCCGTATTGTCATCGATAAATTCAATACGGTATATGGATTTCAGCTTTGCATCCACCGGCCTCAATACTGAAGGGATACTTGGGTTGTTGATGTACCCGACCCGGGAAACCCCGTTAACCGCCGGAGGTGTAATTGAGTCCCAGGTAGCTCCTCCATTCAGGGTTACATATAATCTGGGAATTGAATCAACATTATCATTTACATCTCCTCCGATATATCCTCTGTTTGCATCTAAAAACCAGCATGCGTTGATACTCTTGAGAGTGGGAGTAAGCGGGGTATTTACCGTGCTCCAGCTGGTGCCGCCATCGGTGGTTTTGATCATCAACCCGTTAGTTGATACTGCATAAGCGATGGTGGCTGTTACAAAATGCACATCATTAAAGTTGCCTTTCGTTATAAAGCCAGTGGCAGGGTTGGTAAAAGTAAACACCCCGTAGGTCCAGTTTGCTCCACCATCTGAGGTTTTGGCAATACCTCCATCCGACCCAACAGCTATAGCGTTATTGTTATCAAAAAAATCAACATCCAGTACGGTAAATCCAAATTGCTTTGGATTACTGAACCTCCAGTCTGTGGTGTTGAAGTTTCCCTGGCCCATGACCAGGATGGAAGAGAGGGAAAATAAAATTACCAGCAAGTAATTCTGCATTTTCCGGAAGCAGGTCTTGTTCATTAGTATCATCTTTTAATGTTTTGGTATAAAACGAGAGGGCAATGTTATATCAATAGCCAGGGCCTCTTTGTAGAATTAATTCTACAAACCATTGCGGCAAAAAAATCGAATATTGACCTTTGGAAATTCTATGTGGTCTAAGCAATCTATCATACTATTAATCAGCCTTTTCGGTTTCTTATCCACCAAAGCACAGGATAAATCGAACCGGGGAAAGGAGTTTTGGCTCGGGTATGGTTACCATTGGCTCTTCTTAAACCCAGATATCACCCCGGTTAACAGCCAGGAAATGGCGCTTTATATCAGTGCCGAACAGGCCGCTAACGTTACGGTTTCAATAAATGGGACCTCCTGGTCGCAAACATTAAGTATTCCAGCTAATACTGTAGATGCGTCTGTTTTAATTCCTAAAACAGGGGTTAATGATGCCCGTCTGGTTACAGATGGACTATCAACAAAAGGAATTCATATTGTAAGTGATGTGCCGGTGGCAGTATATGCCCACGTTTATGTAAACCAGGGATCCGGTGCCACCATGTTGATGCCTGTAGAAACCTATGGCTATTCATATTATTCCGTCAACTACAGCCAGGCTACTTCAGGATCTGTATTGCCGAATATCAGCCCTACTACCCAAAACGGCCCCGATTGGTATTCCTGGTTTTATGTTATCGCATCAGAAAACAATACAAGGGTAGAGATAACACCAAGTGATACTACCAAAAACGGGTGGCTGCCGGGGCAAACCTATACGGTGGACCTGAATAAAGGCGAGATATTTAATGTGTTTGGTAAAATGGTACCCGGTAATAGCCAGGCCTGGGCTGCCAGCAAAGACATGACCGGAAGTAAAATAAAATCAGTGATCGGGTCTGATGGTAACTGCCACCCGATGGCTGTGTTCTCCGGTTCCGGCGGCATACGTATTTGCCGCGGCGATGGTGGTGAATACTTGCAGCAACAGGTTTTCCCTGCACAGGCATGGGGAACCCGCTATCTTACTTATCACACCATCAATAATACTAATACAGACATCCTGGAGACAAACCGTAACTATTACAGGGTTTGCACTGCAGATCCCACAGCGGTTGTTAAAAGAAACGGCGTTACCCTTACGGGGCTGGTCAATAACTTCTACTATGAATTTCAGGATTCAACCGGCGGGGATTATATCGAATCTGATAAGCCCATATTAGTTTCACAGTACACGGTAAACGATAATCAATGCTGGAATTTTCCAACAACATCGCCATCACCTCCTTCCAATGGTGATCCTGAAATGTTTTACTTAAGCCCCATCGAACAGGGTCAAAAATCAGTACGGTTCTTTGCCAGCAGGCAATCACCCGCTATAGCTTACGTCTATACAAATATTGTTCTGCCAACAGCAGGCGTTCCTTCATTAAGGGTCGATGGTACAGCCCTTCCCTCATCACAAATAATTCCTCACCCAAATTACCCTTCTTATTCTGTGGCTCTTACCAGGTTCATCGGCCCGGCAGCTCAGCATACCATTGTCAGCGATTCAGCATTCAATGCCACTATTTATGGTTTGGGTAATTATGAGAGCTATGGTTACAATGTAGGCACCCTTATCAATAATCTGAATAACTATAGCGCCATACAGAACACAATGAATACATCGGGAAATGTGGACACCTTTACTTGTCCTAAAACTCCTGTTCGCCTTTTTGTAAAATTGGGCCATCCCGCCAATTCCATTCACTGGAAACTAAGCACCGTGCCGGGAATTTTTCCAAATACTGATTCTATTATCAGTAGCCCGGTACCGCTGAATACCGAGATCATCAATGGAAGAACATATTATATATACACCCTTCAGCAGGATTTCACTTTTGCCACACCAGGCACATACAATATCCCTGTTTCCTATTCCGCTACCGTTATAGAAAATTGTAACCAGACAGAAAACGCCAATCTGAAAGTAGTGGTGAAACCCGGCCCCGTTTCAGATTTCAGTTTTCAGAATCTTTGCTTCAGAGATACCACCCGCTTCACCGGAACTCCCACTGCCGGCATATTTAACCTGGTTAATTATCGCTGGGACTTTCATGATCTTACCAGCCAGATGGGCCTTACTGCAAAAAAATTATACTCCGCTACCGGCAACTACGATGTTCGTTTTAGGGTATATGCCGATAACGGATGCATAGGCGATACCATAAAAACTATAAACATTAATAGTGGCACCGTGCCCACACTCACTATCACCATAGCTGGAAAGCCGTGTGTGGATAGTGTAATGAACTTTACGTCCTCTATTGTTCCCAATGCATCAAACCCGCCTACCTGGTACTGGGATTTTGGTGACGGGCAAACATTTACATCCACATCATCCCATACCGCCACACATAGCTACTCCCCGGCTGCGACTGGTGTAACGGTGAAACACCTCGTAACCCTGACAACAGGTTGCAGCCCCGATACGGCCAGGCAAACAATCCCCTTTATTTACAACAACCCAATGGCCTCTTTCGCTATTATCGGCGATACACTTTGTGCGAAAACTCCGGTATTATTTACTTCCCCCGGCACTGGCATTACCGCATGGAAATGGAACTTTGGAAATGGCACCGGTGTACAAGTGCCTCCCTTCAATTATGCATACAATAGTGCCGGCACCTTTGATATATCGCTTACCGTTACCGACGCAAATGGATGTGGTTCTGCTCCTGCCAATGACAGGATCACGATCAACCCGGCTCCGCCGATCAATGCCGGACCAGATAAATTTTTCAGCTTTGGCCAATCCACCACAATTGACGCCACCATTACCAACCCCGCCAATTATACTTATGTGTGGAGCCCCGCTTCTTCACTAAGCTCTGCCACGGTATTGAATCCAGTTTCTTCTGCAGAAGTTTCTACCACGTACACCATTGAGGCCACTGATAAAATAAATTTCTGCAAAGCAAAAGACATCGTAGTCATTACCCCGGTATCAAAATTATATGTGCCAAATGCCTTTACGCCGAACAATGATGGTAAAAATGATAAATGGGTCATTCCGGGGTTAGCACTCTATCCGGAAGCGAGGGTAAGTATTTATAATAAAGGCGGATTTAAAATATTTGAAGCTAAAGGATATATCAGCCGGCCCTGGGATGGCACTTTCAAAGGTGTAGCCCAGCCCAATGAAGCCTATGTGTACATGATAGAACTGAATGACGACAAAAAACAGTTACTGAAAGGAACAGTGGTTATAATCAGGTAATTTTATAAAGGAACGAGCTCAATTTCTCCATAATGCAACCAAGTATTCTGATAGCTGATGACCACAGTATGATAAGAAAAGGCCTTAAGCTTTTTATGCAGCTCAATCTTGGGTATAATGATATTCACGAAGTAGGTACCTGCAACGACCTGATGAAAGAACTGGTGAAAAAAAAATACACGCATCTTATTTTGGATATCATTCTTTCGGATGGAAATACACTCGAAATCATTCCCAACATCCGTAGGGTGTACCCGGAACTGAACATCATGGTATTTTCCATGCAGCCGGCAGAGATATATGGAGAGGCAGTAAAACAATATGGCATCAATCACTACCTGTCTAAATCGGTTGGTGAAGAAGAAATAAACCAGGCCATTCAGCGCTTCCTGCAAAATGAACTATTGCTCAAAAAAGCACCACTCCTACAAAATCATGACAACCCTTTCTCAGCTTTAGCTCCCAGGGAACTGGAAATACTTCATTATGTACTAAAAGGTATTGGCACCAAAGAGATTGGTGAAACACTAAACCTGAAGATGACCACCGTCTCCACTATCAAGACCCGTATTTATGAAAAAACAAATGCGGTGAATATTAAAGAACTGATGGAGCTCGCCACATTATACAATGTAAATTATTAAAAGAGATTACTGTAACTTGTTAAAGTAATCCCGTTATGGCTCAGCGGCTGCTTTTTATTTGCTTACTATTACTGGCGCCTGTGGCAATCCTTGCCCAGCAGGGTACCAATTATCATATCCAGCAATTGGGTACAGAAGATGGTCTTCCGTCAAACGGCACCAAGGGTTTACAATGGGATAGCAAAACGGGTTTTTTGTGGATTGCCACAGAGGCGGGTATGGTACGGTTCAATGGTGTATCTTTTAAGACTTATACCAGCGAAGACAACCCTCATATTACAAACGAACGGGTGCTGTTCCTCGTACGCAATAATGCCGGCACTATTTTTACAGCCGACAATACTGGTAACATTTTTTATGTACAAAACAACTCTCTTTCTTTCTTAAAGAAAGCAGCAATCACCGGTAATTCCCGCAGCAATGTATTCACCTTACCGGTGTCAGATCGCTTTTACAATGCCAATCACGAAAAAATTATCGGTCCTTTTGCACTACAGTTTGATAAAGTGTTGCCCGTAAACGACACCGCATGCTTTCTACTGCATGCGGGTACATTATATCATTTTACACTGTCCATGGAATCTCCGCAACCTTTATCATTACCAGGTGGACCTTTCTCTTCTGCATTTACAAGTGAAAAAGATATTTTTTTGGTTGATTGGACCGGTAATATTCACCAGCTGGATAAAACCACGTTCAGGTTATCCGCTGCTAGAATATCTTTTGATAATGCTGCTCATCGCCCTGTTATAAAAGAAAGTCTTTTTATATGGGAAAATGGCATGGATGTCCCTGTGCTTTTTAACAGGAATAATGCCTGGATCGTACGATTTAAGAATGGAGCCCTTAATGCAGAGAGTATTTGCAGCAGCATTCCCGTAGATGTGCTCATTCGCTATGCTCAATATGATGAATCAGCAAAGACCCTTTTTTTAGGAACTGACTCTAAGGGTATCATCATTATCCGGCAAAACAAAGTAGAGCCGATGCGTAAGGAAAGAAAAAGCGCCAACGAAAGAACATCTTACTACTCCCAGGTAGAGCTTCCCGATGGAAATGTAATGACCAACG
Source organism: Bacteroides fragilis (assembly GCA_943372905.1). Classification (GTDB taxonomy): domain Bacteria; phylum Bacteroidota; class Bacteroidia; order Chitinophagales; family Chitinophagaceae; genus JJ008. The sequence continues at coordinate 9,617 of CALSAT010000083.1, forward strand.
AGGGACATATACTTGGTAAGAATAAGCCGGAACTGTCCAAGCCCCTGTTCAAAGGAGCTTTCAGCATCAGCTCCTATATGATGGGCGATTCTCTTTTTTGGTTTATCAAACCCAGTGCCCGGCCGGGTATATCCTGCCTGCACAGCTATAATTTCAAAACAGGCCAGCTTACTCCTTTTTATAAGATCAGGGAAAATTTTTCCCAACTGGTAATGACTATTTCCGGAGGCCACAAATACCTTGTTATTGAATCTGGTATTTACCGAATGGAAGGAGACTCGCTGGTACAAGTATATAACTATCTGCAGCCAGACAGGCTCCGCACTCATTTCGATATGAAAGAGATTAGTCCGGGAGTGCTGGCTATTGCTAATTGTAACTCGCTTTTGCGGTATGATATAGCTGCTAATAAATTAGACACCATCTTTGATCCCGGAAATTATTGTGTACGGACTATCTGGACATATAAAGACTATATCTTCTTTGGTACATATGGCAATGGTCTTTTGATCAGCAAAAATGGAAAAGTAAAACCATTGCCGCTTGATAAGAACCGGTATCTTCTTTTTACACACTGTTTTGTTGATGATGGCAATGGTTTTTGCTGGATAAGTACCAACCGGGGTTTATTCAAAGCCAGCATAGATGAAATGATAAGTGCTTATGAAACCGATGCCAGGCAAGTGTATTATCATTATTTTGGCCGCAGGGATGGAATGGATATGACCGAGATGAATGGAGGCTGCGCTCCCTGTGCTTTGTTGTTGAAAAATAAAACGATCTCCTTTCCAACCATGGAGGGTTTGCTATGGGTAGATCCGGTAACTGCAACACCTGTATTGCCGGGTGGGGAAATATTTGTAGATGAAGTATTAGTCAATAATAAACGAATGGCCCTTCCAGCGTTGGAGGAAAAACCTCTTTCAGCCTCCAGGCATGATATACTGATACGTATTGGCTTTTCAGCCTGGTGTAACAAAGAAAATATCTATCTGGAATACAACATGAATGATGAGGCAGAATGGAAACCCATCAGTATAGAAAATGGTGCCTCAATACAATTAAATAACCTGGGTAAGGGAGATTACGTACTGCGTATCAGGAAACTGAACGGCTTTGGGGTAAATAATTATTCCTATAAAGAGATCAGATTCATCATTCCTGCCCCCTGGCATCAGCGATGGTGGTTTTTCGCACTTTGCGCTTTAGTGCTTATTGGCATTATTGCTGTTTTTCTAAGGCTTCGCACCCGGCAGTATAAAATACGACAGCGGAAACTGGAAAAGCAAGTAGATCAAAAGACCAGAGAGTTGCTGGAACAAAACGAAATACTGGAAAAGAACAATACCATTAAAACACGTCTTATTTCTATTATCAGACACGATATTGTAACCCCGCTAAAATTTCTGACAGTAGCCGGAAAAAACCTGCTGGAAAAAAGAAAACTCATGCCCGAAGAATTGCAACAGGAAACAATACAGGAAATGGCCAACACCTCGCAGGAGCTGCAGTTTCTTTCCACCAATATTCTGAACTGGATAAAATACCAGAATGAGAACAGACGGCTGTCAAAGGAAAATATTAATGTGCATGAAGTCGTGAACCAGGTATTGGGAATACTTAACTCAGCAGGCAAACAAAAAAAGTTGCTCTTACGCAACGAAGTAGACCCGGTCATGGAGATACGTCAGTACTTTGAACCGCTGAAGATATTGATCT
>CALSAT010000084.1:0-11318 GCA_943372905.1 Bacteroides fragilis
AAGAAGTCTTCCTGCCTCATTAATTCGATATGCTTTACCAGGTGATCGTAAAAACCGCCTGAATTGAGTATGTATATTTCTTTATCGTGGATAGTGAGCTGATTCCAGGTGACTATTTCAAATAGTTCATCGAGAGTTCCAAAGCCTCCGGGAAGAATTATGGCCGCATCGCTGATGCTGTAGATCTTTCTTTTACGTTCGTGCATGTCATCACAAATAACCAACTCAGTGATCCCGCGGTGCTGTACTTCCCATTCTAATAATATCTTTGGAATAAAGCCTGTCACTTTTCCGCCCTGGTGCATCACCGTGTCGGCGATTACCCCCATCAGGCCGGCACTGCCACCGCCATACACCAGGCTGATATTATTCTCCGCCATCAATTTTCCCAATTGAGCAGCATGTTCAGTGAAGACGGGGTTTTTCCCATTTTTGGAGCCGCAAAAAACCGCTAATGATCGTATGGCCATAATATATAAATTGCAACAAAGGGAAAGTAAATTTCTTTATCTTCAAAATTCTTTGTTACGGGTAACTATTGCTTAACAGAAACCAGCCTTTATGTCGCCGCAATTACTGTTTACGTTTGTCATCGGATATTTTTTATTGTTGCTGGGGGTGGCATGGTACACATCCCGCAATTCCAATAACGATTCTTTTTTTATTGGCAACCGCAACAGTAACTGGATGCTGGTAGCTTTTGGTATGATTGGCACTTCCTTATCCGGAGTTACGTTTGTAAGTGTACCAGGAGGAGTGGCCACGGGCAATTTCTATTATTTCCAGATAGTGCTTGGTTATTTATTGGGCTATATCGTTATTGCTTTTGTGTTACTGCCCCTGTACTACCGAATGAACCTGACGAGTATCTACACCTACCTCGAAAAAAGATTTGGTATTAATGCTCATAAAGCCGGTGCATTTTTCTTTATTCTTTCCCGTACGGTGGGGGCCACTGCCCGTCTGTACCTGGTGATCAGCGTACTGCAAATATTTATTTTTAATAAGCTGGGTATTCCTTTTGAAGCTACGGCGCTGGTGATTCTGCTATTGATATTATTATATACGTTTGAAGGCGGGGTGAAAACAATCATTTATACCGATACCCTTCAAACTACCGGTATGCTCGTAGGCCTGGTGGTCTGTATCATCGTTATTATTAAAGCGCTGGGTACTGATTTTGGCGGGGCTATGACAATGATGTCGGACAAAGGCTACACTCAAATCTTCAACTGGGATATAAAAGCAGGTTCTTATGTGTGGAAGCATATTGTTGGTGGTATGTTCATTGCTATCGCCATGACAGGGCTTGACCAGGAAATGATGCAGAAGAACATCAGCGTAAAAACATTGAAAGGATCGCAGAAGAATATGATGACCTTTACTGCTGTACTGATGGTAGTAAATTTCTTATTCCTGGTACTGGGCGGTGTCCTTTATTTATATGCCAGCACAAAGGGAATTAAAGTGCCGCCGGATGATCTTTTCCCCACCATTGCCCTGAGTGATGCGTTCAGCGGAACGATCGGTATCATTTTTATCATTGCGCTGATATCCGCCCTTTTTCCAAGTGTGGATGGCGCGATCACTTCACTTACTTCCTGTTTTTGTATCGACATACTCGGCATCAATAAAAAGGAAGGTACGGAGAAGGCCAAAAAAAGAACAAGACTGAAAGTGCATTTCACCTTTGCGTTTGTCTTTTTCCTGATGGTGCTGCTGTTCAAAGCTATCAATGATAAACTGATCATTGATTTCATCCTGAAGTTTGCCGGTATTACTTACGGGCCGCTGCTTGGCTTGTTTGCTTTTGGCATTTTAACCAAACGGAAACTGAATGATAAACTGATATGGGCCGTTTGTATCATTGCACCGCTGCTGGCACTTGGGCTGGATATGCTGAGTAATCCTGCATGGTACGAAGCAAAGTTGCATGTGAGCCTTGGATTGCAAACTATCTCTGATTCAATTTTTAATGGGTATAAAGTTGGGAATGAGCTGATACTGATCAATGGGCTGTTGACTTTTGCCGGATTATGGATGATCTCCAGGCCTGCTGGTAATACCATGCTGAGGCCTGTGTAACAAGTAAACCAAACAACCATCAATATGAAAAGAACAGTTATTACTCTCTCCATTCTTACATCAGCACTTGTTTTTATTTCCTGCGGTGGGAAAGGCGAAAAGAAAGAAGCAGTAAAAGTGAGTACCGAAATGCAGGACTTCATGAACAATTTTAACGGTCGTGCCGCTTCTGTGGCTATTGCCCTGCAGGATTTTGGTAAGCCAGGCCTTGACGACAAAGACATGGACATGTACGATCTCAAAGACCCGAAAGTATTGGAAGCTACTGGTAATTGTTATTTATTGCAGTGTGCATCCGGAATGACAAAACGTAAGTATAATATTTGTTGGGAAGGAGGAAAGATCGCTTCCGTAGAGGACAAAGGGATGGAATAGATATCTTTCGTAAAAATTCCATACTGGTATTGTCTCCGTTTGAATTTAAGGTGCTGGCCTTTTTTGAATGGAGACAATACTTCATCTTATCGATAGCAGGCAGAAATAAATAATGGGGTTACCTTTGCAAAAACTCTGCCTTGGACCTGATACTTCCATCCATTCAGCAATATGCCGAAGCATATACTTCGGGGGAAGATGCCTTGCTGAAAGAGATCCACAAATTTACGGTCAGCCAGCATAAAGAAGCTGTGATGCTGAGCGGCCACCTGCAAGGCAAAGTGCTGGAGATGATTAGTTGTATGATACAGCCTCGCCGCATATTGGAGATCGGCACTTTTACCGGCTATAGCGGATTATGTCTTGCAAAAGGACTCACCACTGACGGATTGCTCCATACTATTGAGTTGAGGGATGCAGACGCTCAACTGGCACGGGCTTACTTTGACCGTTCTTCGTATGCCAATAAGATAATTTCCCACACTGGAAATGCGTTAGATATCATTCCCCAACTGGAGGAGAACTGGGACCTGGTATTCATAGATGCTGACAAACCCGCATATATCGATTATTTTAACCTTGTTTTCCCCCGGTTGCGGAAAAACGGCTTTATTTTAGCAGATAATATTTTTTTTCATGGGCAGGTGCTGGAAGAGCCGGTGAAAGGCAAGAGTGCCAAAGGCATTCAGGCGTTTAATGATTTTATCAATGCCCGGACCGATATAGAGAAAGTAGTATTAACCATCCGCGACGGGCTATACCTGCTGCGGAAATTATAACTCATAATTCATGCGAATAGCATTACGCAGTATTTTCTTGCTTTTTCTGTTAGCTTCTTTGTCTGGCAGGGCTCAACAGTCGGAAGTGATAAAAAATTATATCGCCGTTTATAAAGATATGGCTATCGCTGAGATGAAAAGAACCGGCGTGCCGGCCTCTATCACCCTGGCACAGGGTATTCACGAGTCAGGCGCCGGTGTGGGCAAGCTTGTATTGGCTTCCAATAACCATTTTGGTATAAAGTGTAAGTCCAACTGGACAGGAGAATCAGTACGACATAATGATGATGCAAAAGGGGAATGCTTTCGTAAATACCCCAAACCGGAAGACAGCTACCGGGATCATTCTGATTTTTTAAAGAACGGGCAACGCTATGCTTTTTTATTTCAATTGGACCCGACAGATTATACGGGCTGGGCGAATGGTTTGAAACAGGCCGGCTATGCCACCAATCCAAAATATCCGCAAGTACTGATAAAGATGGTAGAAGACTATGGCTTGCAGGAGTATACTTTAATAGCATTGGGAAAAAAGGAGGAACCTGCTGGTGAAATAATTGCTGAACAAGCGCAAGGCACATATACTGCTGCTGTTCCACCCGTTGAAGCACCTCAGGCAGAACCTGATAAACAAAAGAACGATGCTTCTGCAAATAAAATTAATTACCCTGAAGGACAGTTTACTATCAATGAAACGAAAGTAGTGTATGTAAAAAAAGGCACACCCTATTTGTCTATCGCCAGGCAATATAATGTAGACCTCTCGAAACTGTTTGAGTTCAATGAGCTTGACCGTGCCGAAGAAACAGAAAAAGATCAACTGGTGTACTTACAGCGGAAAAGAAAGACCGGTGCTAATGAATACCATGTGATGAAACCCGGAGAGGCCCTGCATGATATTGCTCAGCAACAAGGCATCCGCCTGGAAACCTTACTGGAACTAAATTGGCTAACTGCAGATGCGAAACCAGCTCCGGGAGAGCGGCTCCATCTGAAAAAGAAAGCAGCCTCTATGCCTAAGCTGGCGCTGAAAGATAACTATTCCCTTATTCCAACACTTCCCCATAAATCAACCAACTAACTGAACCATTTATGCCTGTCATCAACGTACACGATAAAAAGTTTGACACTTACCTTTCTGAAGAAGTTATTCATCAGCGCATCAAAGAACTGGCAGCGGCGATCAATAAAGATTATGAAGGCCGGCGCCCGCTGTTCATTGCCATATTGAACGGCTCTTTTATGTTTGCTTCTGATCTTTTTAAACAACTGACAATTGAAGCGGAACTTTGCTTTATTAAACTCGCCTCTTATAAAGGGATGAAGTCATCTGGAAATGTTGTTACTTCTATTGGCCTTGATGATGACTTGTTTGGAAAAGAAGTTATCATCGTAGAAGATATTGTGGATACAGGTAAGACCCTGCACAATTTTCTTCCCAAACTGGAACACCAGCAACCTAAATCGTTGAAGATCGCTGCTTTACTGCACAAGAAGGAAGCCACTGCTTACCCCTTAACGCTGGATTATGTTGGGTTTGAAATACCTGACAAGTTTGTTGTGGGATATGGATTGGATTATGATGGATTAGGCCGTAATCTGAAAGAGATCTACCAACTGGTGTAAATTCAGGTACTTAGTCCGGTTTTTTTTGTATTTTATCGTTCCAATAGTTCCCGTTGAAGACCGTTTGTCATATAATCATCTTTTTGCACTTCTGTTCGCCTGTTTTCGCCCAGCAATTCTATGTTCGTGGCGAGGTCAAGGACGAATCGGGTAATGTATTGCAAAATGTGAGCATACTGCAGCATAAGACCGGTTATCTTTTCAAAAGCGGCTCTACAGGTACGTTTGGAATTATTTCCAGCCAGCAAATTGATACGTTCAGTTTTTCAATGGAAGGATACCGTACAGAAAAGCTGGTGGTAAATGCAGACAATTATATTTCTGTAAAAATGAAACTGCTGTCTGCTGCAGCTTCCAAATTACGGAGGGATAAGCTTTCTTCTTTTACCAAAGACCTGGAAAAACAGGAACAGAAAAGCTGGTTTACCGGCGACGAAACCTATGCCAGCCTGTTGGAAAATCATTTTGTGAATGCTAAGAAGTATCCTAATACCGGTATGTCGCTCAATGTGGACAGGGCTTCTTACAGTAATATACGCCGGTTTATCACTCTCAATTCGCTGGTGCCACCTGATGCAGTGAGAATAGAGGAAATGCTGAACTATTTTAACCTGGATTATAATCAGCCATCGAATAATGATCTCTTTAGCCTGAAGACGAATCTAACCAATTGCCCCTGGAACCCCGATAATCAATTATTTTATGTTAACCTGTCGTCCCGCAAGCTGAACCTGGATACATTGCCACCCAGTCACCTGGTTTTTCTTATCGATGTATCAGGCTCAATGGATATGCCTAACCGTCTTCCCCTGCTGCAATCAGCTTTTCGGTTGCTCGTAAATAATCTCAGGCAAAAGGACTCTGTTTCGATCGTGGTGTATGGTGGAATAACGGGTATAATGCTTAACACCACCAGTGGTGGTGAAAAGGCAAAGATCCTGAAAGTAATTGATGAGCTTACACCGGGAGGTACCACCCCCGGGGAGTCTGGTATAAAGCTGGCGTATAGTGTGGCCCGAAATCATTTTATTGAAAATGGTAATAACAGGGTGATACTGGCCACTGATGGCGATTTCAATGTGGGATTAAAAACAGAAGCGGAACTGGATGAAATGATCTCCATGCAAAAAGAGAGTGGGATCTATCTTACCTGCCTGGGAGTGGGCATGGGAAATTATAAGGATTCTAAAATACAAACACTGGCCAAAAAAGGCAATGGTAATTTTGCCTACCTCGATAATTATAAAGAAGCGGAGAAAGTATTACTGAAAGAATTTACCCAAACTTTGTATGCGGTGGCAGACAATGTGTACATGGATGTGGTCTTCAATTCGGAGTATGTGAAGGAGTACCGCCTCGTGGGCTTTGATAATAAGGTGGGCGCCCTGCGTGATTCCTTATCTGCCATTGAAGGCGGTGAGATAGGTTCGGGCCATTCGATGCTTGCCATTTTTGAAATAACACCTACTGATGCTAATAAAAGTGCGGTGAAAGATAATTTCACCCCGGGCAAACTTGGCGATATTCAATTGCAGTACCAGCAACCGGGGAGTGAGGAAGTCTTAAAATACAGTTATGTAAGTGAGTTTGATTTTATCCCTTTTGAAGAGTTAGCAAAATGCTATCATTTTTCTGCTGCGGTGGCCATGTTTGGTTCTTTGCTTCGCAGTTCTTCCTTCATTAAAAATGTGGGTTGGAATGAGATCATTACGCTGGCGCAATCATCTTCCGGCACTAATGACCTGCTCCAAAAGGAATTTGTAGCACTGGTACAACAAGCTAAAACTCTTTACTCCAAAGTGAAAAAGAAGAAAAGTGGAAACACCCAGGACTAAGAAAATATCTCTTTTATTTTATCAAAGAAATTCTTCTCACTTTTATCCGGATGTGGTTTGAAATTTGGGGAATGGCTAAATTTCTCCAGGGCTGCTTTTTCTTCTGCGCTTAAATGCTGTGGAGTCCACACACTCACCTGTATCAATTGATCGCCTTTTTCATACGAGTTTACCGCCGGGAAACCTTTTCCTTTCAGCCGGAATATTTTTCCGCTTTGTGTCCCGGCAGGTATTTTGATCTTGGCCCTTCCATCAATAGTAGGCACTTCTATCTGTGTGCCGAAGACGGCATCAGTAAAAGAAAGGTGAAGCTCATAGGCCACATTCAAACCTTCCCGGTGCAGTTCTTTATGCGGTTCTTCTTCTATTAGAATAATAAGGTCTCCGGCACCGCCGCCTCTTTCGCCAGCATTGCCACGGCCGCTGATATTTAGTTGCATTCCTTCCTGCACACCGGCTGGAATATCAATGCTCACAGTTTCTTCGCCGTACACCCGGCCTTCACCTTTGCAACTAGTACATTTTGCAGTAACGGTAGTGCCTTCACCATTACAGGTGGGGCAGGTGGTTACTGTTTGCATTTGTCCAAGAAATGTATTCTGAACTCTTCTTACCTGGCCGCTGCCACCACAGGTACCGCAGTTTTGCACACTCCCTTTATCTTTAGCCCCGCTGCCGCTGCAAGTGTTGCAGACAACATGCTTCTTTACTTTGATGTTTTTTGTTACACCTTTCGCAATCTCCTCATAGGTCAGTTTCAGTTTTACCCGAAGGTTGTTTCCCCTGATACCGCGGCTCCGTTGCTGGCCACGGCCTCCTCTTTGCCCGCCAAAGAAATTGCCAAAGAGGTCGTCACCAAAAATATCACCAAACTGGCTGAAGATATCATCCATGTTCATACCGCCGGCACCGCCGCCACCAAATCCTCCCCGGCCATTGCCGCTAACCCCTGCATGCCCATAGCGGTCATATTGTGCCTTCTTATCTGCATCGCTCAGTATCTCGTAGGCTTCAGCCGCTTCTTTGAACTTTTCTTCGGCTGCTTTATCGCCTGGGTTTCGGTCGGGATGGAATTGCATAGCCACTTTGCGGTATGCTTTTTTAATTTCATCCGCAGTAGCTGTTTTAGTTACACCCAGTATTTCGTAATAATCTCTTTTTGACATTTCCCTTATTAACCAATTAATAAATCAACGTGTAAGCTTATTTCCCCACCACCACTTTTGCGTAGCGGATGATCTTATCGTTCAGTAAATATCCTTTTACTACTTCATCAGCGATCTTGCCTTTGAGTTCTTCAGAAGCAGCAGGTATTTCTGTGATAGCCTCATGAAGATCGGGATTAAAATCCTGGTTAAGCGTTTCCATCGCTTTTACCCCCCTGGACTGCAGGGTGGAGCGGAGTTTGTTGAAGACCAGCATTACCCCCTGCTTGATGGCAGCAGCATCTTCGCTGGTTTCCAGTTGCTTCTGGGCACGGTCGCAGTCATCGAGTACGTCCAATAGTTCAGTGATGACTTCTTTCCCGGCGGTTTGTATCAGTTCGATCCGCTCTTTGGCGTTGCGCCGTTTATAGTTTTCGAATTCAGCGACTTTTCGCAGGTACTTGTCATCTGCTTCTTCCAGTTTGGCTTTCAGGGCCTCCATCTCCGACTCTTCCGCCACGGGTTCATTCAGATGGGTGCTACCACTCATGTTCTCATCGGTATTAATATCCATACCGCCATTATTGTCCTGTAAATTCTCTGTTTTCATGTCTTTATCTGCCATTTTTACAAAATTGATTGCAAAGGTAAGGTGGACAAGAATACTGCCAACGCAGGATTTGAGGACAAAATGGCGTAACCGGGCCACTAATCGTTCCTGCTGCTCAACCATAAGGAGCTTTGGCTTACCTTGCGGCCGTTTATGAGCATTGTATACTTGAGAAAGAAGATCAGCCCCCGGGTGGTGAACGGCCATCCCTGGATATTTAATAATGAGGTGGATAAGGTGGAAGGTGAACCTGCGGGCGGCGATATTGTAGAGGTATTTACCCATGACAAGAAATTTGTGGGTAAAGGCTATATTAACCCTAAATCGCAAATATTGGTGCGATTGCTGACCAGGAATAGGGCAGCCATCATCAACGAGCAGTATTTCCTGGAGCAGATACAGCAATGCTGGGCCTACCGGCAAAAGCTGGGTTATACCGAAAACTGCAGGCTGGTATTTGGAGAAGCGGATTCTTTGCCACAATTGATCATAGATAAGTTCAATGATTATTTTGTGATACAAACGCTTGCCCTTGGTATAGATGTATGGAAACCAGCTATTGTAAAAGCGCTGAATACCGTTTTTCAACCCAAAGGTATTTATGAACGGAATGATGTGCCCGTCAGGGAGTTAGAAGGCTTGCCACAGCAAAAAGGATTCTTATCAGCACCTTTCGATACAAGGATCATCATCAATGAAAATGGGCTTAAATTCCATGTGGATGTTGAGAATGGGCAGAAAACCGGCTATTTTTTGGACCAGCAGGATAACCGTCGTGCCATTCAACATATAGTAAAGGATGCGGATGTACTGGGCGCATTTACCTACACCGGTACTTTTGAAATTCATGCAGCACACTATGGTGCTAAATCAGTACTCGGGTTGGATATATCTGCCAATGCGGTAGAGCAGGCCAATAAGAATGCTGTGTTGAATGGTGTACAGGACCGCTGCCGCTTTGAAGCTGCCAATGCATTTGATGTACTGAAGCAATGGGGCAAAGACGGAAGGCAGTATGATGTGGTGATGCTTGACCCTCCGGCTTTTACCAAAAGCAGGGAAACGATTCAAAAAGCGATCACGGGTTATAAAGAGATCAATCTCCGGGGAATGAAATTGGTGAAACCGGGTGGCTTTCTTGTTACCTCTTCATGTACCAACCTGGTAAATCCCGAAATGTTTTTACAAATAATTGAAATGGCAGCAAAGGATGCTCGAAGAAAAATACGGCAGGTCACCTTTCAGAAGCAGGCATCTGATCACCCTATAATATGGGGGATGGAGAATACAGAATACCTCAAATTCCTGATCGTTCAGGTGCAGTAAGAAACATTAAATAAATAGATAAAGATTAGTTGGAAACCTGGAACTTACCAGTTTCAATGATCCTGCCGGTGTTGTCTTTCAGGTGATAGATATAGACACCACGGTTATAATCATTCAGATTGATAGAAAATTTTTGGGGAACATCAGCTGCTTCATACATTTTCTTGCCCAACACACCATTGTAAATGTTAATGGTCAATCCTTTTTTAGCGGCGCCCTGTAAATCGAATGTGATATAAGTGGTGGCAGGGTTAGGGTACAGTTTTATGATCTTATCTGTAGTACCGCTAACAGGCGTAGTTCTGGATGACTGACCTTGTGATTGTAAGGCAATCAAGAGTATAAAGGATAATATGGTAAGAGTTTGTCTCAACGAAACAAATTTACTTTTATTATTCGAAAAGTAAGCCATATTTTTTTTCTGCGCAACGTAAAACTACGTAGAAATAAAACAGATTGATAATCAGTAACTTAAATACTGATTATCAATCTGTTTTAACGATATATTAGTTAAGCCCTGCCAGGGTGGCCTGTATATTTTCAAAGTTTGGCACCTCACCGGCATTTTCTAAAACCTCTGCATACCTGACGACACCTTCTTTATCTATCACAAAGGCCGAACGCTTGGAAACCCCTTTCATGTCAAGGATCCAATCATGATAAATAGTATTGTATAACTCTGATACAGCTTTATTAAAGTCACTTAATAAAGTGAAATTATACTGCTGTTCTTCTTTGAATTTGTTCAGGGTAAAAACGGAATCTACAGAAATGCCTAATACCTGGGCGTTCACATTATCGTAAGCAGCTATGTTATCTCTTATAGAACAGAGTTCCTTAGTACATACGCCTGTAAAAGCCTGGGGGAAAAATAACAACAACACATTTTTGCCTTTCAATTCTGAAAGAGTCACTTTGTTTTTATTACTGTCAAAAAGGGTAAAATCCGGTGCTGCTTGTCCAATTTCAATAGTCATGAGTTAAGTTTTAAGAGCGAATGTTATATTAAATATTTAAAAGATTAGTTTATCTTCAAAGAAACAAATAACCTTTCAATATGTTGACTTCTGAATAAAATCTTTTTTTTAAATCTACTTAGCATGAAAAAACTTTTTGCTGAATTGATCGGAACATTTTCCCTGGTTCTTTTTGGCTGCGGTGCAGCCGTAGTGTCTGGTATCTCCGTAAATGGCCCTTCTGGTATAGGCCTGCTGGGTATTTCGTTGGCTTTTGGTCTCGCCGTAGTAGCCATGGCTTATGCCATTGGCGGTATCACCGGATGTCATATCAATCCTGCCATTACTATTTCGATGCTTGTTGCCGGCAAGATCAAGATGGCAGAAGCTATCAAATATATTATCGGCCAGTTTATCGGTGCAACGCTTGGAGCGGGGGTATTGTATGTAATAATGAAAGGATCACCCGGATTTGAAATGGCTGAGTGGGCCCTTGGTTCTAATGGATGGGGCGAAGGGTATCTTGGTGAGTATAACATGACATCTGCTTTTGTAGCAGAAGCGGTGCTTACATTCCTTTT
>CALSAT010000085.1:0-11186 GCA_943372905.1 Bacteroides fragilis
CCAACTGGATGCTTCTGGTTTTCCCACTATTTATTCTGATGTATTAATAACACTTTAAAACTAAAAAAATGGCTGTCTTAAAACTTTCCACACCCGGTGTGTACGTGCAGGAGATCTCCACGATGCCACCTTCCGTTGCCGAAGTGGAAACGGCGATTGCAGGCTTTGCCGGGTATACCGAAAAAGCCACTAAAAACGGGTTGACTGTTACGCTGATACCTACCCGTGTAACCAACATGACGGAGTATGAACTTTTTTTCGGTGGTCCGCCGCAGGAAACGGAGGATAGTGTGACCATTGATGTGCTGGACCTGGGTGGCAACAACTATACTATTACGCTGAAACAGGATGCTGCGAAAAAAAGCAAGCATAATATGTACTATGCCGTTATGAGTTTCTTTGATAATGGTGGCGGTACCTGCTTTATCTCTTCCGTGGGCGGATACAGCGCTGCCCCTGGTACTATTGCTTCTGCTGAAATAAAGAAGGGGCTTGATGCACTGAAAGAGGTGGATGAAGTGACGCTGCTGGTGGTGCCAGAAATGCAGTATGCGGATACGTATAAAAATGTGGTGCAGGATATGATCAACCAGGCAGCGGAGTTGAAAGACCGTTTTGCGTTGATAGACCCTGACCAGATCACTGCAAAGACATCGGCGCTTCCGTCGGGCGATATTACTGCAGACGCAGATAAGATCCGCAATGCTACGGTGGGTGTTACTTCAGACAGGTATGCTGCGGCGTATTACCCCAACCTGATCACCACTTATGCACACAACTTTAAGTTTGACGATCTGATCATTGATAGCGGTACACCTGCATTAGTAACTAAGAAAATGAGTGACCTGGGTGTGGGATCTGTACTGTACGCCAAAATGAAGGAAGCCGTGGGTAAGGTGACGGTGGAACTGCCGCCTGCTGCTGCTATGGCAGGTGTGTACACCCGGGTGGACAGTACCAAAGGTGTATGGAAAGCGCCGGCCAATGAGGCGGTGAATAAAGTAGTAGGGCCAAGTATTCCTGTATCATCGAGGGAGCAGGAAAACCTGAACGTGGATCCCGGTGCCGGCAAATCCATTAATGTGATCCGGAGCTTCCCCGGCTATGGCACATTGGTATGGGGTGCCCGTACGCTGAACGGTAATGATAATGAATGGCGCTATATCAGCGTTCGCCGTTTCTTCAATATGGTGGAAGAGTCTATCAAGAAATCTATTCAGTGGGCCGTGTTTGAGCCTAATACTATCGGCACCTGGGTGAAAGTGCAGGCGATGATAGAGAACTATCTCTTCCTGAAATGGAGAGAAGGCGCCCTGGCCGGTGTAAAACCTGAGCAGGCCTTTTATGTAAGAGTGGGATTGCCCGCTACCATGACATCACTGGATGTGCTGGAAGGCCGCATGAATGTGGAAATAGGTATGGCCGTGGCAAGACCTGCTGAATTCATTGTATTGAAGTTTACCCAACTGCTGCAGCAATCATAAGTTGCTGTTCTATCCATTATTTTAAAAACATTTAAACAAATAAACAATGGCGAATTATCCCATTCCGGTTTTCCACTACAAAGTATCATGGAACAACCAAGACATTGGCTTTTCTGACGTTTCGGGCCTGACACAGGAAATAACCCCGATCGAATACAGGGACGGACTGATGTCGCCCAACACCAATGCATTGAAGCGGCCCGGTTTGCCCAAAGTAAACAACATCAGTTTGAAGCGGGGCATTACCCAGGGCAATAATGACCTGTTCAACTGGTTCAACAATAACGGCTCACCGAATGTGGAGCGGCGTGATGTAACTATCACGTTGCTGAACGATGCGGGTGAACCTGTTATGGTATGGGTGGCACTGCAGGCCTTTCCTATTAAATGTGAAGGGCCGGGGCTGAAAGCCACCGGCAATGATATTGCTATTGAATCAGTGGAACTGGCGCATGAAGGCCTCACCTTAACAGCAGCATAATAGTATGGCAAGTTATTATCCACCAACGGGTTTTCATTTTAAAGTGGAGTTTCTGGGTGTAAGCGGTATGGATAAGGATGAGGAACACCGCTTCCAGGATGTGACCGGTCTTTCTTTTGAAATTGAAACCGAGCTTTTGAAAGAAGGCGGTGAAAACAGGTTTGAGTACAAGCTGCCCAAGCGGGCGAAGTATCCTAACCTGGTGCTCAAAAGAGGACTGCTTACGGGCAGCGCTATCCTGGACTGGATGAACTCTGCGATGAGTACTTTTTTTACGGTGGTGGTGTATGACTTTAAACCTGCTGATATAATGATCACCCTGCTGGATGAAGCCGGCGAACCGGTGGCCATCTGGAATGTGGTGCAGGCCTACCCGCTGAAATGGGCGGTGTCAGATTTTAAATCGACGGAGAATACTGTAGTGGTGGAAACCATTGAACTGGCCTACCAGTATTTTGAACGTAAAAAATAGAAAAGATGCCTGTACAGATCAACGAAGTGATAGTAAGGGCGGTAGTGAACCCGGCACCCGGCAGCACGGGTACCGCTTCACAGCCTGATTGTCCGCCGGCAGGTAACAGCGGTTCGGATGCTGACCTGCAGGAACGCATACTGGAAATTATTAAAGAAAAAACTGAACGATAATGGATACACAAAGCGCCATTAAATTGCCCTTTAACCTGAAGATCATTCCGGTGAATGACAGTGGTTTCCCTATCGGTATTCCCTTCCTGGCGATGTTCAATCCTGAGAACCTGGCCATTAAAGAGGATATAGACTGGACTGCTAATTGTGCTTCGGGCAGCGCCGGTTCGGATATGCATTATAAAGGCACCAAGCCACGCACCTTTACCCTGGAGCTGACCATTGACGGAACGGGTGTGAATACAAACGGCGTTAAGATACCGGTGACGGCGCAGGTGGCTTTGTTCAGGGCGGCCACTACTGGTGTGCAGGGATTGCTTCACCATCCTGCCTTTCTGTTAGTACAGTATGGATTATTTATCAATACCTGTGTGCTGAACAGTTCTACTGTTACGTACACGATGTTTGATATGTTTGGCTTGCCTATCCGGGCGAAGATCAGCGCCAGTTTTACTGAGCGTACGATCGCCACGCTGAGTAATATCCTGGGTATGCTTTCCTCACCGGACCTTACTCACCGGCGGATAGTAAAGCAATGGGATATTCTTCCTTACCTGACGAAGGAGATATATAACAACCAGCATTATTATTTACAGGTGGCCAGAGTGAACCGTCTTAAAAATTTCAGGAAGCTGCAGGCAGGACAGGAAATTGTTTTTCCTCCTTTAGCGGATAAATAAAACAGGAACCCATTATGTCAGATCCATCAGCCAGTTTACCGCCGGGAACGCAACCGCCCACTAATGTGGCGAGCAGAAAGGTGTACCTGAACAATGAAGAGTTGAGCAACGAGATATCGCTGACCCAGGTGACCATCAATAAGACGTTCAATAAGGTGGCTTATGCCAAACTGGTATTCATTGATGGTTCGCCGGCGGCCAGAAATTTTACCCTGAGCAATGATGATAAGTTTAAACCGGGAAGCCCTATTAAAATAGAACTTGGATATAATAATGAAGTACAAAAAGTATTTGAAGGAGTAGTGGTGAAGCACAGTATCAAAATACGGCAGCAGGGCGGCTCTTTGCTGATGATAGAAGCAAAGGATAAAGCGATCAAACTTACTGGTGCGAGAAAGAGTGCTTATTTCATTGATCAAACAGATAAAGAAGTGATCACCACCCTGGCAGGGGACCTGCTGGAAACAGTTGATGATACCAATCATACTCATAAGCAACTGGTACAGTATGATTGTACTGATTGGGATTTTATCGTGACCCGTGCGGAAGCTAATGGGATGCTGGTATTTACTGATGATGGCAAACTGACAATTAAGAAACCGCTGCTGACACCAGCGGCTGTGCTTACGGCGACCTATGGTGTAAACATCTGGGAGTTTGAAGCCGAGATGGATGCGAGGCGTCAACCGAAACAGGTGACCAGTCAATCATGGGACTATACACAGCAACAATTTACCAGCCCGGTTACGGGTACTTCTGGTTTTACAGAGAATGGAAATATTTCTTCTGCTGATCTGGGTGATGTGCTGGCGGCTGAAGTAAAACTGGTAAACAACGGGCACCTTGACCAGGTGGAGATGCAGGACCTTTCTAATGCATGGGCCATGCGCAACAAACTTGGTAAGAGCACAGGCAGGGTGCGGATAGAAGGCAATGCTGCGATAAAGCCGGGCACCATGCTTACACTGGCTGGTGTGGGTGACCGTTTCAACGGGAATGTATTTGTGACAGGTGTGCTTCATCATTATGAAGGATACTGGCAAACCGATGTGCAATTTGGCTGGCGGGAAGAATGGTTTTATAAGAAGGATAATGTAATGGATAAGCCGGCATCCGGATTGCTGCCGGGCATTAACGGATTGCAGATAGGAGTGGTGCTGAGTACAGACGACAGCCAGGCTGGCAGTCAATACCGGGTAAAAGTGCATGTGCCTTCTGTTACGAGTGGTAATGAAGGCATCTGGGCAAGGGTAGCCACCCTGGATGCAGGCGCTGACCGGGGAATATATTTCCGCCCGCAGGCTAATGATGAAGTGGTGCTGGGTTTTTTAAATGATGATCCCCGTGAGGCGGTGATACTGGGTTATCTACATAGCAAGGATGCACATAAATGGCCTTTTGCTGAAACGGAGAACAACTTTGGTATTGTAACCAAAGAAGGATTGAAACTGCTTTTTGATGAGACCAATAAGAAGATCACCCTGCTGGCACCGTCCGGCAGTGGTGAAAAAACGATTGTGCTGAATGATGCGGGAAGTATGGAAATGAAAGATGAGAACCAGAACAGCATCAAGATGGACAGCAGCGGCATTACGATACAGGCAGGCGCTGGTAAAAATGTAACTATTAAAGGCACGCAGGTGCTGATCAATTAATTTATAAAAGCAACCACATGCCAGCAGCAGCGAGAGCAGGCGATAATCATACCTGCCCGATGACGAACCCGCCACCGGCCAACAGTCCGCATACAGGAGGGCCCATACAACCTACGGGTTGTGTACCAACTGTACTCATCGGTGGTATGCCTGCGGCGGTAATGGGAGCTATGTGTGTATGTGCCGGTCCGCCGGACAGCATTAATAAAGGTTCGGCTACTGTACTTATTGGTGGTAAGGCGGCGGCAAGACAAGGAGATACTACTGCGCACGGCGGTTCGATTGCGGCCGGTTGTGCGACGGTAATTATTGGAGGATAAAATATAACAACATGGAAAAGACCGATCGTTCATTTTTAGGTACCGGGTGGAATTTTCCGCCCACGTTCAGGCGTGAGTGGTATGGTGTGGAAATGCTAACCGGTGAAGAAGATATCCGCAGCAGTATCTATATCATTTTGCAAACGGTGACCGGCGAACGGGTGATGCTGCCCACATTCGGATGCAACCTGCAGCCATTTGTTTTTGATGCGCTGAATGTGCCGAATATAGCGATGATAGAGAAAATAGTAAAAGAGGCACTGGTGTATCATGAGCCGCGGATCATTGTGGATGAGCTGAACTCTGTGGCGTTCCAGGAACAAGGGAAGCTGGAGATCACTATCAATTACCGGGTGATCACTACGAATACCCGGTACAACTATGTATATCCATTCTACATTAACGAAGCTACAAATATCGAAAAATGAGTAACTGCAATTGTCATACCTCTGCTACCGGTGATGGTTCGGGTCGTTTGCTGCGATACCTGACAGCACTGGACCCTGCCTATGCAAAAATTGATGGCCGAAGCAGGGAGGAACTGCTGGTGTTTGTAAAAAAATATGCTGCACAGATCAGGTTTTATGATATTCCCGGAAGTACCGGAGAGGAAACCCCGGAAGATATTACTCAGTTAAGCTGGCGTGAATTCTTTCGCCGTGACCTGGCTGTGACCGCTGCCTCTATCATGCAAATGGATGTAACAGCATTTAAAACAGAATATGAGGAGAACAGGGCTGAACTGGAAATGGCACCGACACCACATCATTTTGGAAACCTTTTTGATCCGATACTGGGTATGGCTGCTAAACTGGATGGCTGGCTGAGCCTTGCTATTCCGGGGCATCCACTGCATGAAGACCTGCACCGTATCATTTTGTCCGGTTTGAAGCCGGCGATGAAAAAGATACTATCGTATGAAGAGGCTTTCCGGCTGGTGGATGCGAGGCATCCGCTGAAACTGAATTATACCCCTATACAAAATGATGACCTGTGGGGACTAAATGATGAGATCATACCAGATGCGACCATCTACACCGGCGCCAGCATTGAAGCAAAAATGCTCAGCGCTATGTTGTATGTGGACGATCTGTTCAATACTTTCTATGGCATATTAAGTGAACTGGTGAATGATGCAGAAAAGTACATGGAATATGCGATGGAGAAATACCCGATGCATCATCCGCATATGGCGCTGTTCCTTACGTTCCTGCAACTGTTCAGTATTGCCCAGGAACAAATGAATGGTATTACCGGGCGGATGCTGGATTTCTATTACCGTGATGTATTGCACCTGGAAGAGAAGCCTTCGATCCCGGACAGGGTGCATGTTATTTTTGAACTGGCGAAAGACATTGTTCAATACGATATTGCTAAAGCAACTTCGCTTAACGGTGGAAAAGATAGTGCTGGAAAAGACCAGGTATATACCACCAATACTGACCTGGTGGTGAACCAGGCCAAAGTAAAAGAGCTGAAGACGATATTTATTCAGAAAGGTGAAGTGGGTGATGCCGCCACCCGTTCTATGGTGCCTTCTGTAAATGCTGTGTATGCCCGCCCCATTGCCAAATCAGCCGATGGGTTTGGCGAAAAGATCACTGATCCGGGTGGTAAATGGTACACTTTCGGCCAGGGCACACCCGGCACAGAAAGTAAACTGGACACTAAGAACCCGTGTACTTTTATTGACCAGGTGAAACAACTGGCCAACCGCAAAGACCAGGCACAGGTGGGCTTTGCTATTGCCTCTCCGCAATTATTATTGCAGGGAGGTAAGCGGATCATCCGGCTGCATATTGACAATCTTACGGACCTGGCAGGCAGCCTTACCGTGGATTCAGCGAAACCTGTCAGCCCCTTTCAGTTTTACCTGACCGGTGAAAAAGGATGGCTGGATGCCGGTAAGCTGATGACAAAGGCCCAGTATGATGATCTGAAAGAAGGACTGGCCATTGGTCTCATCAATCCTTTTGTACAACTGGATGAGGCGGCCCATTATATTGACCGGGAGGGCGGCTTTATATTTATCTACCTGCCCATTGCCAGTGGCGCTGTCAGCAAATTTGATGCGGCCGTTCATACCGGTTATGCTATTCAAACAAACCAGCCGGTATTGCGCATTATGCTACAGCAAGGTTTTACGGTAAGCGAGGACATCTACCAGAAAATCAAGTTCGGTATCATTGGTCTTACCGTGCAGGTAGGCTCTATTTTAAGAGATGATGCTCCTGAAGGAAGCGGATCTGCACTTTGGAAAAAGATAATGGATGCAACCGGATCAGATGATTTTGAGAAGCTTCTGTTTTTGGATGGGCTTCGCACTATGGTATTGCAAAACGATGATGGGTTGCTGGCAGCGGACAAGCCCTTTGATCCGTTCACCGCATATCCTTTCCCTGGTAAGTCTTTATATGCGGGCAGTGAAGAGGTCTTTAATAAACCCCTCGGGGAAATTGGTGGTGGATTGGCCATCAATATTTTGAAAACCTCCGATCAGGGAGAAGCATTTGAGAGCTGGTTTCAACTGGACAGTGCCAGTGTGAGTGCCGGTGCTAATGATATGAACCAGTATGGTGCTGCTTTGTTGCGTGGAAGGAGTTGGGTGACACTATCTCCTAAGTTCAGTAAAAACGGTGCCTTTACACAATCCTCTTTAAAGAACAATATTCTTTACCAGCTGAGTAAGGAAAAAGGGAGTGTCGTTCCTGTATTGCATCCCCGCCTGCCGCTGAGTGATACTATAAAAGAATGGTCGAGGCAGACAGATAAAGGATTTATTCGTCTCACTAACCTGCGGCAAGTAAACAGCTCGGCCACGATGGGTACCTCGCAGGCCAGCCAGGATATGGCAGCATCAATGCAGATAAAGGAAGTGTCTGTTAACTATCGTTCGCAACTGGTAGCACTGGAAGCGAGCACTGACCAGTTCTTTCATATATATCCGTTTGGCGCAGTAGAAACATATATCAATACACCAGAGGAATTAAAAGGTGCCGGTGGTAAAACCGGGGTGACATTAAAAAGAAAGATACGCATCAACAAGCAAGACGCTTTTGCTGCTGCTGATAAAGCCAGGGATTACCTGCTGGTGCAGGCATATAATAAATTATTGCCCGGGTTTACTTATAAAAGCGGGTATGAAGATTATAAAAAAGAGGCTGCTCCCAAGCAAATTGAAGGTGGTTCTCAAACAATAGCTGTACGGCAGGGGGTATTTGATTATGAAAATATCGTTGCGTATGGTTCAGGGTTGAGAAGCCTGCAGCCGGGCAATAATCAATATTCTGCAACCTTGCAGGAGCAGGGCATGTTGTTTATTGGTATTGAAAAACTGGAGCCGCTTCAATCTGTTTCGTTATTGTTTCAGTTTGCCGATGGCAGTGCAGAAGATGAAGACCAGGACCCGCCGGAGATACGGTGGAGTTATCTTACCAATAATGAATGGCGTCCGCTGAATGGGGAGAACCTTGTATCAGACAGTACTTATGGTTTTCAAACCACCGGTATCATTAAGATCGATGTGCCGGAAGATGCCACTACCAACAATACGATCATCACCAGCGGACTGATATGGTTCATGGCCAGTGTGGAGAAAGACAGTAACCGGATACCGATGCTGATAGATGTGCTTACCCAGGCGGTGGAAGCCACTTTTACAGATAATGATAATGATCCAACACATTTCGACCAGTCATTACCTGCGGGAAGCATCAGCAAGCTGTCGGTAAAAGTGGCTGAAGTAAGCAAGGTGACCCAGCCATTTGCCTCCTTCGATGGTAAGCATAAAGAAACAGGTAAGGAGTATTATATGCGGGTGAGTGAAAGGCTGCGGCATAAGGGCAGGGCGATCAATGCCTGGGATTATGAACACCTGGTGCTGGACCGATTCCCCTCCATTTATAAAGTGAAGGCGATCAATCATACTGACCCGGATTGTTTGTGCCGGAAGCCCCAAAAAACGGAAGTGAAGAGACTTCAGCAGGAATTTGAGACGGAGTTGAAGAAGACCTTCCTGTTGAATTATAACAATGATACGAACGCAGATGAAGAAAGAAGGGTCAGTTTTAAAGAAGCTGTTTCACTGCTGGAGAAAAACCCTTCTTATACGATATCAATCAGCCTGCTTGGTAATATT
The DNA here is from genome assembly GCA_943372905.1 of Bacteroides fragilis. GTDB lineage: Bacteria > Bacteroidota > Bacteroidia > Chitinophagales > Chitinophagaceae > JJ008. The sequence goes on from CALSAT010000085.1 coordinate 9,404, forward strand.
GCTGATCCTTCAGGACAGGAAGCATTTGACAAATTGGGGGCAACAGTAAGTAACGACTGGAAAAAGTATAGTGGTAAATCAACATCTGGCTGGGGAATAGAAAGTGGAAATTTTGGAAAAGTAAAACTGAATGTGTTTGGACCAAAAGAAAAAACCACTGAGGCTGTTTCGGCTGCGACAATACTAAGCAAGTTTGAATTGGACTACGAGGCAGATGGCAAACTGGAATCTGCATCGGTACTACTGTTAGAAGAACAGCTTAGAAAACTAAAATCTAATATTTCAGGTTTCCCTGCTACAGTAAAAGTATCGGCCTTTATCAAACCTGTATTTATGGTACAGATGGGAGCGGCTGTTAAGGAGGCTACCCTCAGTACTTTAAAAAAGCAGATAGAAAAAGCTGGTGTTAAAAAAGATGACATTACAGATGATACGCCGGGCATAGGCAGGTCAACTATCATATCGGTACAATTTTTTGCTGAAAAAGCATTAGGGGAGGTAGTAATAGTGGAACCTGCAAAAGAAGCAGCTGCATGCTGCGGTCCGCAGGTAGCTCCCGGTCATGTACTCATCATACCTATTGCTGATCTGAAGAACCGCAATGCGGTGAACCGTTTGCAACCGAAGACCGGAAGAAGAACACTGCTGGAAATTGAAGAGTACCTGAAGAAGAGAACTTCTCCCTTTGTAAAAGTGCATGCCAAGAACCCTGTGTATGAACAGGTGATGACCGCCTTCCGGGTAAAATTTTATACCGGAACAGATAAAGGCTTCTACCTGAAAAAGCTGAACGAGGAGATCGTTGAGTTTCTTACTCCCTGGGCTTTTGATGCCACCAAAGAAGTGAAGTTTGGAGCAGAGGTGTATGCCTCTTCGATCATCAATTTTATTGAGGAGAGACCGTATGTGGATTTCATCACTGACTTTTTCATGTTTGTTTGCCGGGATGAATGTTGCCCACCGGAAGAAGAGCAGCATGAGAATGGAGGCGAAAAGAAAGAAACAGTGGCGGAGATACTCAGTTCTCTTTGCAACTGTAATGATTTCGAAGAGTTGTTGCAGTCAGATTTTTCCGGGCTGGTGGTGGCAAGGCCCTCCACTTCCCGCAGCATACTGGTATCTGTGCCACAGCATATCATTGTTCCCTACACAGCACCTGCTCCATTGTCTGATTGTGAAAAAAGGGCATCCATGAAAAAGGTTACAGGCAGCCTGCCGGATATCAAGGATAAGGTGATAGATACCGACAAATTAGAGAAGCCTGTTTTGCCCACACCTGCGAGGCCGCTAAGTGCGGCTGATGAATCTGCCACCATAAAGCCGGCCGCAACAACGGTAAGAAGGGAGAAAAAAAATACACCGGCTGCTAAAAAGGCAGTGCCCGTTTCTAAAAAGAAAAAGTAAAACGAAAGAGTCTGTTCACATTATAAAATAAACGTCATGGCGGAACCGATATTACTTGATAAAAAAAATCCCCTGCTGCCCGCAGAAGATTATGTGGCTTTGCGGAAAAAGGGATTTGAAGGTATTGAAAAACTGGGGCATGGGATATGGACGGATTATAATAACAGTGACCCCGGCATTACTATGCTGGAAGCTGTTTGCTACGCCATCACCGACCTGGCGTACCGTACTGGATTTTCCATAAAAGATCTACTGGCGCCGGAAAACCTGACAGAGGAAACCTGGAATGAGATATTCTATACCGCCCGGGAAATTTTGCACAACGCCCCGCTTACTATCAATGATTATCGCAAAATGATGATTGATGTAAAAGGCATCC
>CALSAT010000086.1:0-11155 GCA_943372905.1 Bacteroides fragilis
TGGCAGGATCATAGTAACCACTTTCTGGCCGTCATCACCAGTTGATTGCAAATGTTATAAAGACCAAAGGACTGTTACCGGTGAAAATTGAATATTAAAGATCCCAACACCTGCTTTCTAAATACTTCATTACTTACTTTGCAGTGTAATGAAGTACCAAAAAAAACTGATAAACGACCGGAAGCTTAATAAAAACCGCCGCCACCTGTTGCTGGCAGTATTGGGCATGCTGCTTGTTTTGTGTACAGCAGCTCAATCAGCTAACATACGGCACTACACGGTTTCCGATGGCCTGCCTTCATCGGTTGTATATCGTTGCACACAGGACCACCGGGGCTTTATGTGGTTTGGTACTGAATCAGGTATCAGCCGTTTTGATGGAAAGAACTTTCGGAACTTCTCCATCAGCGATGGCCTTACTGAGACAGAGATACTGGATATCTTTTGTGCCGCCAATGGCGATCTGTGGCTTATACCGTTTGGTGGAAGCCCCATGCGTTTTGACCCGGTAACACAAGCATGTTATACCGCTGCTAATGACCCGGAACTGAAAAAGATCATCTACAAGGGAATTTTAAATATTACACAGCTCAGCAATGGTGATATATTATTTTCCTATTCCAATAATCCCGGGCTATACCGCTATTCTGATAACAAGATAACAGAGATCCTTATACAGAACATACAGGTATTTGACTATAAAGCGATCAAAAGCATCCATGAGATGAAAGACGGAAGGATACTCCTCAATATTCCGCGACACAATATATTTCTCGATATGAGATCCGGCAACTCACAGCGGATCAGCAATATTCCCGGGGAAGTCATCAAAGTGAAAGACGATTCTGTTTTCTCGTATGATCCTTCAACGAATTACCTCTATGCGTTGAAATTGGCTGCACCGGACAAAGTGAAGATAATTGACAGTGTTTACCTGTCTAAAAAAGCAAAAAAGGTAAACGGATGGAACGATCTGATGTATTTCTGCAACAGTTCCGGCGGATTGGATATTTATAACCACTCGCTGCAATTGGTGAGTTCCCTGTTTCCTAATGAATTGCTTAATGCCTCCTTTACTGACCGGGATAATAATCTCTGGATCTGCAGCTATACAAGAGGGGTCTATTGCATTCCTGTTTCCAAAATTAAAATATTTAACACAACCACCGGCCTTGCAGATGATTATGTATGTGCGATACTGCCAGTAAAGAATGAAATGGTGATAGCCGGTTTTCCCAATGGCGAAATGCAATTGATAAATACAGCGGATGGAAAGATCACATCACTTGCTTCCAGCAATGAAAGCAATCTGACCAACCGGGTGAGAAAAATTATCCGTACTGCAAGCGATGAGTTATTGGCCCTGTCTGACCAGGATCTTATTTTCTCCGGCAACAGGTCCATTACACCACTGAGCAAATGGAACCCCTCTGTTTCGTCACCCCTTGGAGGAAAAGATATATGTGAATATATAAAAGGTCGTTTCCTTACAGCCACCACACATCATTTACTGGATATCGACCTCACCGGTAAAACCGTTGACACCATTTATAATGGTCGCACTACCTGCGTGGAAGCAGGACTGAAGGGCGATGCCTGGTTCAGCACCATCAATGGTGTGTACTACCTGGAGAACATTCGCAAAAAACAATATGAATATATTGGTAACCGGGATACACTGCTTACCCGGAGAATGAATAATATTGTGCAGGGCCCCGACGGACTGGTGTGGATGGCCAGTGCCAATGCAGGCGTTATTGTGCTGAAGAACAACCGGGTGCTTACACAAATTACGACAGCACAGGGCCTCGCCAGCGACCTTTGCAGAAATCTTGTTATAGAAGGCCCGGCAGCAAAAGCTTGGGTGGCCACCAATAACGGTATCAGCTCCATTCACTACACGATGGAGAATGGCCAGTTCAAATACACCGTGAACAATTACAATACCAGTACAGGCCTGCCTGATAATGACATCAATAAAGTAAGCCTTTATGATGGAAAAGTATATGCTGCCACCGCCAACGGACTGGCTATCTTCCCTCCACAGTCCCAGCAACAGAATATTCCCGTGCATATTGTGGAAATACTGGTAGAAGGACAGCAACAAATAATAGCCTCACAATTCAGGCTGCGGTATTTTCAGAATGATATCACCATCGCCTATACTGGCATTTGCTTTACATGTGCCGGCAAATTGGAATACCAATACCGTATGCTTACGGGAAACAATGATACAGGCTGGGTCACTACCAGCAACCAGGCCATTACATTTACCACCATGCGCCCCGGCAAATATACCTTCCAGGTAAAGACGGCCACAGGAAGCAGCATCACCTCCATAGAGTTCTACATTCGCCGCCCCTGGTATGCGCAATGGTGGTTCTGGGGTATTTGTATTACAGGTATGGCTGCAGCTGTTTTCCTTATATACCGCCTGCGGGTAAAAAACATCGAGGAGAAATATACCCGGGCGCAGCAAATGGCGCAGTTGGAATTACAGGCCCTCCAGGCACAAATGAACCCACATTTTATTTTCAATTCCCTCAACTCCATACAGCATTTCATCAGTGAAAATGATAGTGCAAAAGCACAGAACTACCTCGGAAGCTTCAGCAGGCTCATGCGGCTTTTTTTAGAATCATCCAGAAGCAAATTTATTTCCCTCGCACAGGAAAAAGAATTGCTCACCCTGTATTTGCAGTTGGAGCAGTTACGGTTTGGCAACCGGTTCAGCTATACTGTGGAGACAGACCCCGCACTCAATATGGGACATGAAATTCCCTCCATGCTCATCCAGCCCTTTGCAGAAAATGCCGTTAACCATGGCTTGTTCAACCGGCCCGGTAAGGATGGAAACCTCTTTATCCATTTTTATAAAGAAAAAAATGATCTGTACTGTATCATAGAAGACAATGGAATAGGCAGAAAGGCCGCCGCAGAACAGCAAAAAGATAAAAAACATATTTCAAGAGGCATGCAGATAACAGAAGAAAGACTGAAGACACTCGAACAAAGCACAGGACTGAAAACTCATATCTTAGTGGAAGACAAATACGATGACGCCGGACATGCCACCGGTACAAAAGTGACCATCAAAATAACCGAACAGGAAGAAGCTGTATAACAAACCAATGAAAGCAATAATAATAGATGATGAAAAACATGGCGCCGCAGCGTTGGACAAAATGCTGCGCCAGCATGCCGCGGATATAAATGTAGTGGCCTTTGCCACTTCGGCCGCAGAAGGACGCCAGCTGATCATACAGCACCAGCCCGATCTTATATTCCTGGATATTGAAATGCCGGGTGGCAGCGGCTTTGATCTGCTAGCCGGTTTTGAGAACCCTTCTTTCAAAGTAATATTCGTCACCGGCTTTGACCGCTATGCCCTCCAGGCCATCAAATGTTGTGCGGTTGACTACCTGCTAAAACCAGTTGTACCAAATGAATTGATGAAGGCCATCGAAAAATTAAAACAGAGCACCCCGCCTGTAACACTGGAACGGTTGCAGCACCTCGTGGAATTTATGGCTAAGCCACGCAACAAAGGGAATAAAATCTGTGTGCCCACCCCCAATGGTATGGAGCTGATACCAGCCGCAGATATTTATTATTGCGAAGCAAGCCGTGAATACACCATACTGCATACAGCTAAGTATGGTTCCATTACATCCTCCTATAACATCGGGGAGTTTGAAAGCATGCTCGAAGACCTTGGATTCTTCCGCATTCACAACTCTTACATCATCAATCATGACCAGGTGCTGCGCTATATAAAAGGCGAAGGTGGCACAGTCATCATGAGCAATAACAATGAGTTGCCGGTGTCAAGAAGAAGAAAAGCAGAGTTCCTGGAATGGCTGAAACGATAAGAACCAGGGTTTGGAATAAACCAGTCATATACGATACCCTGCCGGAAAAAGCAGCTTTCTCACCATCCGTTAAATGACCTGCTGCCCGTTCGGGCAAAACAGGAAATTGCATCTTCTTTTATTAATACTGTTGTACTGTTAAACACATGAATGAACAGGCAAGGAGATCATGGCGCCATCCTTTTGCTGCGTTTAAAGTAAACCAAAAAGAAAATGGAAAAGAACCGTTTGCAATAATTTTTAAAACCCCGTAAACTTTTAAACTAAAAAAATATGAGATCTGCACTTAAACAACTCAGTATGGTATTATCTGCCGCACTCATCCTCGCATCCTGCGGTGGTAGCGGAGAAAAAAAAGCCGGTGGAGAAAGCACTGCAAAAACCGAAACCAAAGCAGCACCGGCAGCGTTAAAACCGCTGGATCTTACCAGTAATGGCATCCCTTTGACCATCCAGGCACCTGAAGAGGCCGCAGTAGGAAAAGAAGAAGGAAGCGATGCCGTGGTGGTATCAAAAGACCGTTTCAACATTATCATCACCGAAGATAAATATGGCGATGAGGCCGCAACGGCAGAACAGGCCAAAGAAACAGCACTCGCCGAAGACAACCAGAGCCTGAACAACCCCGAGTTGGGAATGAAGATGGAAGTACTGAAAAATGACCCCGCAGGTTATATCTACATGACCACCAACAAGCAGGGCGGAAAGATCGTACGCTTTACCTGCTTTAAACAGAAAGACAAAAAGAAGTATATCATAAAAGAAAACTTCATGGCGCTGAATGATATAGACAAATCTATCGAAACCGGCTATGCCATCAGCAGAGAAGAAATTGAAACAATGTATAATGCCGTGAAGCAATAATATAACAGGGGAATAATTCAGCTTATAACGATCAGGCTATTTGATCTTACCGGCAGTTTGATAAGTTATAAGCTGAAATTATCATCTATTCACTTTCATCTATCACCGATACCCATGCAAAACTTACACAGGTAATATTAACCGCCTCGCCACTAAAAACTTCCACCCTTCTAACCATCTATTGACAAGTATATCCACCATCCACTGCAAAAAGACTGCCCGTGGTAAAAGAACTGTCATCAGATAATAGAAATCGCACAGCTTTGGCAATTTCTTCCGGCTGTCCTATTCTTCCAATGGGTTGCGCTTTATCAAGCAAGGTATAAACGGCTTCGGTGGCTTCGCCGCTTTTGGCTGAAAATTGCTGCACCGCTCTATCCAGCAGTGGAGATTGAATAGTGCCGGGGCAAATACAATTTATCCGGATATTAAACGGTGCATAGTCGATCGCTGTACTTTTTGTAAGCTGGCCGATCGCCCCTTTCGTCATACCATAGACAGAGCTGCTGCCTTTGCCAACCAACGCCTGATCAGAGCCCATCAGCACTATACTGCCTTTTTGTTGCTGCTTCATGACAGGAAGTACAGCTTGCAGCAAATAGAATGGGCCGAGAAGGTTAGTGGCTATAAGTGCTTCCAATTGCTCATCGCTTGTTTCCTCCAGCGTAGCAAATAAGTGCAGCCCTGCATTGGCAAAAACACAATCAATTCTTTTCTCCTTTTCATAAATTGAACGGATAGCATTTGTTACTTCCGTTTTATTACCCGCATCGCAGGATATAAAATAAGGGTCGTTTACTGCAGGGGCCTGCCGGTCAAGATTGTACACAATACTCCCTTCAGCCCTTAGTAATTCAAGCGTTGCTTTTCCGATACCTGAACTGGCACCGGTAATGATAGTAACTTTATTTTGCCACTGCATAGTTGATCATTTTAAAGGGAGACCCAACCTTTCAGAAGTTGGCAGCCCTGCTATCCTCTTAATACATTCTCTATAAATTCCCGTACAATCCCGGATCGTTGCAACAAGGCATTGTATTCCGCTTCGCTGCCGGTGGCCTTCAGGATAAAAAGCTTTTTTAATCCTTTTTGTAAAAGCCCGTTTTGTCGAAGAGCTGCTTCACCAGGCATCAGCAAGGGTGCCCAGTTCTGTAAAATAAATTTCATCGTCGGTTCTTCATAATTATTTATCCCCAGCAGCGCAGCCAGTTTTTTCCATTTCCCTTTTTCCATCCGTTCCCGGTTGCTGCGGTATTTACTTTTCAGCAGCGTGGCATAGACCAGGCTCAGGTCATTCGCATCAAACCGTACCGCTTTCTTTTTCAGCACCAGTTCCAGCTTGCTGTCAGCCAGTTTTTTTAATACCGGTGCGGGACTGCGATAGCCAGGGATCGTTTTTATTTTTTGGGCTTCTGCTTCGGCAAGTTCCAGGGATGCTGCAAGCAACGGGCGGAAGCCGGCACGGTAATACACCCAGAATGCGCCGGAGTGAATGCCGTCGCTGTTCTTATTTCCGATCTGGTAAGGATCTACCGTAAACCTGTTCAGCCGGTACACCCGGGCATGTAACTGCAATACCTGCTCAAAAATATATTGCGACTCACCACCGCGGTAAGCTGGAAAAACATTAAGACCAATACGTCCGCTGTCAAACAATAACCAGGAGCCGGCATAGGCCACCGGCAATCCATTTTTAAAAACGGTGTACCCTATATAGCTGTCAATAGGATGGCGACGTTCCGGCACCATTTCCAGTAAGGCAATACTAAGTCCCCTTTCCAGGTGATAATAAGAAACAAGTTTGGCGTCGGTAAAACTGATGGGGTCTATCTCCCGGAGATGACGCACCAGGACCATCCTGCTGCAATCAACAAGCTGGGCCGCTTCGCTATCACTAAGCTTTACAGGTACCGGTTTGGTAATAGCCACTAGGTGCTTTTCTTTACGGATCAGCGATCGGTGAAAATAGGGTATGGTTAATGATCCGGTCAGAATGCCCGGTGTTGTAAAATTGATCTCTGTATTGATACCGATAGCGATCCACAGTTCGTCCTTCACTTCAGGACGGCTGTCATTGTTGTCAAAAATGGCCAGCAGCCCATCTAATAGATCTTCTCCTTCGCCAAGCGACCGCTGTATCCATTCTCTCCAATCAAAATAAGAATCCTGTAGGATCTCTGATTCCAGTTTGCTCATCATAGCACACAGGATCGCCTGTATTTGTCCATCCTTCGCTTCAAATGAATAGATCCTTACTGTACTGGGATAATACTTGCGTAACCATTTTACTATTTCGAAACTAAAAGCGGCACAAACAACTGTGCCAGCAATGCCGGTATTGTAGGACCGATATTGCTGTTTTTCATGAGACTGTAAATAGTCCTGTAACTGATACAGTGCCCGGTTGGCAAGGGTGTACACTGTTTTATTATCGGGATAGGCAATGAAAAACAAAAGGGTATCAGAATACAATTGAATATCCTTTTTACTTTTCAAAGCGGCAGGCTGAATGCTGTTCAGCAATTGTATTTTTTCCGCTGCCGGTTGTTTACCAAATTGCCGGCGAAGGGAAAACAACTGCTGTACCAGGGATTCATTTTTTTTCATGCAAAATGTATATCGGTATTTCCGGGAGGGCCGGATAATGAAAGTTAAATTATTTATGGCTAAATCGGGAAGAACTGGATTAACTCTCCAAATAAAACGTAATATTTAAATATTACTCCCTTCTTTGTATGGTCAATAATAATTGTCTGAAGTCTGCGGTCACTTTTGCCTCCTTTTTGCTTCTTTGAATATGAAAATCGTAATACTTATATATATATCTTCCCTCTTATCCGGAAACTGTTCTTTCTTTCCGCAGTTTAGTTCTATTTCGCATTGTTGCTCACCGGCCAATATCACCGACAGGTGCCGGATCATTGGCCTGCTCATTTATTTCTATCGGTCAGCAAAAGGTTGGATAAACTATTATACTTTAATTTCTCTTGCATTATTTTGCAACTGCAATGAAACCCTGGCTTCTTTTATATATCACCCTGTTAACAGGTTTTTTATCAGCCGCCCAACCGGTAGATGAAAATGCCCTCCTGCGCATGCTGGGCAACCGCAATGAAAGGCTGTTTCGAACAAACGATTCTTCATTGCTGGTCATTTACACAAAAGCGGATTCCGCCAAAAGGGTGCAACTCTTACATTTATTCAGCCAGCACAGCACCAGCAGCGATGACTATACAGCCGCCCGCTGTCTGGCCTGGAAAGGAGTAATGGTAATTCGTTCTCCCTTCAACGAACCCGATACAGCGACATGGTTGCTGCAGGCCGTAAACCGGGCCGTTAAAAGCGGCGATACCCGGCTGATGATTCAGTGCTTTGAAACGTACGGCGATAATTGTTACAGTACCGGCAAACCTGAAACTGCCTTGTTTTACTTTCTCAAATCAGCCGAACTGCGCCAGCAACTGGGCAACGATTGCTTTTACTTTAGAAACGTGCAGCATTATGGCAAACTGGGTGAGCTGTTATATGCCATGCAGGAATATGAACAGGCCATTCCCTGGCTGCGCAGTACTGTTAACATGAAAAGCCCGCCTTATCATACCCATACAAGTGTGATGAACACACTGGCCCTTACCTGGCAACATAGCGGTCAGTACGACAGTGCCCTGTACTGGTACAACCGCAGTATGGAAACCGCCCGGGCCAGCCGCGATACAGTATGGGAGGCCATTGCAGGAGGCAATACCGGCTGGCTGTATTTTGAACGGCAGGAATATGATAAAGCCCTGCCCCTGCTGTGGAAAGATTATCAAATCAATATTAATAAAGAAGCAGCCAATGCCGGCAATACCCTGCACCGCATAGCACTCATTTACCTGCACCGCAATAAAACCGACAGCGCCCTGTTGCTTGCCAAAAAAGGGCTGGCCATTGTAACAGCCGCTCCCGTGGTGAACCCCCGTTACCTTCGCAACGCCTGCATGGCCGTAAGTGCCGTTTACCGCCGTTCAGGACCGGCCGACAGCGCTTATTATTATTCCGACTGGTACCACCACATCAACGACTCACTGAACCAGGCCCTGGCCCGAAACCGGTCCGATGTGGTGCAAACCCGGCTTGATTTTGAAAAAACAAGCAACCGCATACATTCCCTGCTGGAGGAAAAAAGGACCGAGAAAATACGCCGCCGCCTGCTGCTGGCCGGTATTGCAATAATGCTGGCAGTGGCATGGGGATATCTGCGTTGGCAACGGCAAAAATTCCGGATGCAACGACAGTTACTGCTGCAACGGCAGGCCCTGGCGGAAACAGAAATGAACAATGCCCGTAGCCAACTGGAGGCCTTTGCCCGCAGTACCGTTGAGAAAAATGAACTGATCAGCAACCTGCAGGAAAAACTGCAGCAGCAGAATATGCAAGTGAACGAGGAGTTGCTAAACCAGCAAATACTTACCGAAAACGACTGGCTGCGGTTTAAAGATATGTTTGAAAGGGCCCATCCCGGATTTATGAACCGGCTGCAGCAACTGGCGCCAGATATTACCACAGCCGAACTGCGGTATGCGGCCCTTATTAAACTAAACCTGGGCAGCAAACATATTGCTGCCATGTTGGGCATTGGCGCCGATGCCGTACGCAAAACCAAAAGCCGCCTGCGCCAGCGCCTGCAAATTACTGCCGAAGACGGGCTGGATGAAGTGATTAAAACCATTGGCAGTTAACGGCGCTTCACCAGCAAGCTACTCCGAACTACAAATTGAACTGCTATCGCCTCCCGGCGAATAATTCTTCCGGCCCACCGGCCTGCATCAAGCCATTGATCATCAATAATAAAAACTTTCTTTCTTGCATCGTCACACTTTGTCACGGCGGTTGTCCCACAATGTCCCGCTCAAAACTTGCCTTGCCCTGTGGCCCGTATTATTTTCGGTTTTCAACATTGTAGCATGTGGCATAGGGTCAAAAAATCAAACAAAATGGGCTGGCTGTTGCTGTTGACTGCACTGGCCTTGCTGCTGTACCTGCTGTACGAAAGCAGGCAGCGCACCCGGCAACTAAACAACACATTAAAAGATATTTCAACCGGCATTTATTTCAGCACCTATTAACACTAAACATACATGAAAAAATTACAACTGCTGGCCTTGCTGGCCCTCTCTGCTGCAAAAGTCTTATCGCAAAATGTGGGCATTGGCACCACCACACCTACGGTCAAACTGCATGTGGGCGGTAATGTGAAAATTGACAGTGCCTATACGCTCGAGTTTGGTGCCGGTATTGCCGGCAAGGAAATCAATGCCGGTAAAATAGGTTACCGGGCGTTTAGCGCTGCAGCCCTGGACATTGTAGGGGCAGGGCCGACCAACAACCGCAAAATAACTTTTTGGGCTGAAGGCGGTGCCCTGTTTAAAGGAACGCTTGTAGTAGAAGACAATGTTACATTGTTTGGTAACAGCACGGTGGACAATAACCTTACGGTAACTGGTTCGATAGATGCGGGACTTTCCTATTATTCTGCAGATTATGTGCTGCCATCGGGCAACATGGGCCAATACTCCATTGGCTGCCCCAGCGATAAACGGTTGGTTTCGGGCGGTGGCGGTCACCGCGACAACAACACGGCCGCGGCAGACATTACCGTCAATTATTCCGGGCCCGATCTGAGTTTACTGCTCTCCGCCTGGCGGCTGATTGTAACCAACAGAAATGGTTCAGCCTCCCGCACCATCCGCATATACTGTACCTGTGCAAGAATTAACTGATAGTAGCAAGACGAAAAAAAACTGCAATGAAACAGAAACAATTATTCATAAAAGCGGCCTGCCTGATCCTGCTGCTGGCCACCGGAGCCGCAAGGGCGCAAAACGTGGGCATTGGCACCAATACGCCGCAAAGCCAACTGCAGATAGTTGGCAAAACTACCACCGACAGTTTGCGCATCACCGGCGGTGCGGCTGCCGGCAAACTGCTCACCAGTAATGGTAATGGCGATGCTGTTTGGACGACCCCGGCATTTATTACTACCGGCCGAAACGGTTTGGAGCGGGCCGGCGATACGCTGCAATTGGGCGGCAACCTGGTACGTACCACAATCATCAATACGTCAGGCAACCGGATGAACCTGGCAAAAATGGGCAACATCACTTCGGGCATAGTGGCTGATAATACGGCGGCCGGCTCGAATTATTCTGGAAATGGTGGCTGGCAAAGCTTTGAAGTAGCAGTACCATGCAGGCTGGACAGCATACGGGTCTATTTTCAGAATTGGGCGTCCACTACTTGCACTGCGCAACTGTACGAAGGTGAAAGCTTCAGCCCTCAGGGCAATTTTCTGGGCTTTCCTCTAACCGGCACTGTATCCCTGAGCTACCCGGCATACAGCGTTCCCACGCCTTACACAATAATATTTCCAAATAGTG